>CAYTMB010000001.1:0-38072 GCA_964438465.1 uncultured Rhodovulum sp.
GGGCTCGCGCGCGGCGAGACGGGGGCGCTGGTGATCCGCATCGGCGCCGGCGCGCCGCCGTTCCGCTGGCTGGTCGACGGCGCGCCGCTGGCGGCCGATCCGTTCGACCGGCAGGCGGAATGGTCGCCCGACGGCGCCGGCTTCGTCGAGGTCGCGGTGATCGACGCCACCGGCGCGGCGGCGCGGGCGCGGCTGTTCGTGGAATAGGGCGCGGGTGCCGCGCCCGCTCGCCTACGCCGGGGCGGGTCCGAAGGCGGGGTCGGATTCGATCGCCTCCAGCGCCGCGGCGAGTTGCAGGGCGAACTTCGCGGAGGCGACGGGCAGGGTGCGGCCGCGCATCTGGCCGAGCAGGAGCAGGCCGGCGGCGAGGTCGCGGCGGTCGATCTCGCGCACGACGAGGCGCGGGTCGCGGGCGGGCAGGAGGCCGATGGGGATCTGGAAGCTGATCGCGCGCTCGTAGAGCACGTACTGGCGCATCAGCTCGAAGCTGTCGGCCTCGACCACCGGGTTCAGCCGCAGCGAGCGGCCGTTGGTGGCCATCTCCAGCAGGTGGCGCACGCCGTATTCGGCGGCGGGGATCACATGCGGCGCGTCGAGGCATTCGCGCAGGCGCAGCACGGGTTTCTTCGCCAGCGGATGGTCGGCGGCCATCACCGCGCGGACCGGCTGGGCCACCGCCTTGATCACCTCGAAATCGGCGAGATAGACCGGCTCGAACACCAGCGCGAGGTCGCTGGAGAAGGTCGAGAGATCGCGCTCGGCGGCGGCGCGGTCGCGGACCCGCACCGAGAAGGTGACGCGCGGATGCTCGGCGCGGTAGCGGGCGATCTGCTCGGGCAGGAAGATCGGGTTCACCGCCTGCGAACAGGCGATCGAGATATGGCCGCGGCGCTCGCCGGTCAGGTCGGCGACCTGGGCGCGGATGCGATCGAGGTCGCTGAGCTGGCTGCGGATGTGCTGCATCAGCAGCTCGCCCGCCGGGTTCAGCCGCACGCCGCGCGGCAGGCGTTCGAAGATCTGGGCGCCGAATTCGGCCTCGAAGCCCTGGATTCGCCGGTTCAACGCCGAGGAGGTGAGGTTGAGATCCTCGGCCGCCTTGCGAATCGAGCCGGCCCGCGCGACGTCTCGGATCATCTGGAGCGTCTGCAAGTGCCTCATTTCGCGCGGCTTTCGATTGAGTGCTGCGTTAGGTGCAGCGTAATGCTGAAAACTTAGCAATAGAAGTCATCGCTCGGAAGCCGCAAAGATCGGGACGGTTCGGCGGCGGAGTGGTTGCGGCGTGCAGGGTTCGAGGCTGACATCAGGGGCGGGCTTGCGGCGGCGCGGAGGCGCGGGGTGATGCGCGACCTGCCGTTCACGCTCGCGGGGCTGCGCGCGGCCTATGCGGCCGGCGCGGCGCCGGCGGCGGTGGTGGCCGAGGCCTACCGACGCATCGCGGCGCTGGGCGATCCGGGGATTTTCCTGCATCTGGTCCCGCTGGAGCAGGCGATGGCCGAGGCGGAGGCGCTGGGCGTCTTCGATCCGGCGAAGCCGCTGTGGGGCGCGCCCTTCGCGGTCAAGGACAACATCGACGTCGCGGGCTGCCCGACGACGGCGGCCTGCCCGGCCTTCGCCTTCCAGCCGCAGGGCGACGCCTTCGTGGTGGCGCGGCTGCGCGCGGCCGGCGCGATCCCGCTCGGCAAGACCAACCTCGACCAGTTCGCGACCGGCCTCGTCGGGACGCGCACGCCGTTTCCGGTTCCCAGGAACGCGCTCGATCCGGAGATCGTGCCGGGCGGCTCGTCCTCGGGCTCGGCGGTGGCGGTGGCGCAGGGGCTGGTGAGCTTCGCGCTCGGGACCGACACCGCCGGCTCGGGGCGGGTGCCGGCGGCGCTGAACAACATCGTCGGGCTGAAGCCGTCGCTGGGGGCGCTGTCGGGGCGCGGGGTGGTGCCGGCCTGCCGGACCCTCGACACGGTGTCGGTCTTCGCGCTGACCGTCGCGGACGCCTACGCGGCCTTTGCGGCGGCGGCGGGGTTCGATGCGGGCGATCCGTTCGCGCGGCGGGTGGCGGTCGCGCCGCTCGGGGCGGCGCCGCCGCATCCGGCGGTGGGCGTGCCGAGCCCGGGCTCGCTGCGGTTCTTCGGCGACGCGGCGCAGGCGGCGTCGTTCGCGGCGGCCTGCGCCCGGCTGGAGGCGGGCGGCGCGCGGCTGGTCGAGGTCGATCTGGCGCCGTTCCACGAGGTGGCGGAGCTGCTCTATCAGGGGCCCTGGGTCGCCGAGCGGCACACGGTGATCGAGGCCCTGCTGGCGGCCGATCCGGAGGCGGTCGACCCGGTGGTGCGCGGCATCGTCGCCGCCGCCGCCGGGTTTTCGGCGACCGACGCGTTTCGCGCGTTCTACCGGCTGGCCGAACTGCGCCGGGCGGTCGAGCCGGCGCTCGCCTCGGTCGATCTGCTCTGCGTCCCCTCGATCCCCACGTTCTATTCGCGCGCGGACCTCGCCGCCGATCCGGTCGGGCCGAACGCGCGGCTGGGGACCTACACCAACTTCGTCAACCTGCTGGGGATGTGCGGGCTGGCCGTGCCGATCCCCGCGCGCGCCGACGGGCGGCCGGGCGGGGTGACGCTGCTGGCCGAGGCCGGGCGCGACGGGCTGCTGGCGAGCGTCGGGGCGGGGATCGAGGGGTGGGGGCCGCGCAGCCTCGGCGCGACCGGCTGGCCGCTGTCCGAGAAGGCCCCGGCCGCGGTCCGGACGGGCGCCGAGGAGATGGAGCTCGCGGTCTGCGGCGCGCATATGTCGGGGCTGGCGCTGAACCACGAGCTGACCCGGTACGGGGCGCGGTTCCTGCGCGCGGTCCGCACCACGCCGGACTACCGGCTCTACAGCCTGCCGGGCGGCCCGCCGCGCCGGCCCGGGATGCTGCGCGGCTCCGGCGGGCGGGCCATCGCGCTGGAGGTCTGGGCGCTGCCGAAGGCCGCGTTCGGCGCCTTTTTCGCCGGCGTGCCGGCGCCGCTGGGGATTGGGACGGTGACGCTGGAGGACGGCTCGGCGCCGAAGGGCTTCCTCGTCGAGGCCGCCGGCGTCGTCGGGGCCGAGGACGTCACCGCGCTGGGCGACTGGCGCCGGGTGATCGCGGAGGCCGCCTCGTGAGCCCCCGGTCAGCCCGCGACGCTGACATGCGCCGCGACGATGCGCCAGCCTTCGGGCCGGCGCATCCAGACCTGGGTCTGCGAGCCGCGCGCGCCGGAGGCCAGCCGGCGATACTCGGCGGTCGCCACGCCGAAGTCGGGCGACCAGGCCACGACCTCGACCCGCTCCAGCGCGCGGGCGAGGCCGCTGACGTCGCGGCCGGCGCGGAAGGCCGCGATCGCGGCGTGGCCGTAGAGGCCGCCCTCGGTGGTCATCCGGATCGCCCGCGGATCCTCCCAGAAGAAGCCGGCCAGCGCCGCGACGTCGTTGGCCGCCAGCGCCGTCTCGTAGGCCTCGAACGCGGCCCGGATCTCCGCCGCCGCCGTCGCCTCGTCGAAGTCCTGCATCCGGCCGTCTCCCTGTCCCGCCCCGCCATAGCAAACCGTCCGTCCGCGCGCCACGCCGCCGGCGTCCCGCATCCGAAAGGCCCCGCCCGATGACCCATGTCCGCCTCGCCGCCGAACCCGCCGCCATCGCCATCGACCCCGTACGCACGGCGCTGGTCATCATCGACATGCAGCGCGACTTCCTCGAACCCGGCGGCTTTGGCGAGACGCTGGGCAACGACGTCAGCCTGCTGCAGGCCGCCGTCGGCCCCTGCGCCGTCGCGATCTCGGCGGCCCGCGTCGCCGGGATGCTGGTGATCCACACCCGCGAGGGCCACCGGCCGGACCTGACCGACGCGCCGCCGGCGAAGCTCGCCCGCGGCGAGCCGTCCCGGCGCATCGGCGACCCCGGCCCGATGGGCCGCATCCTGATCCGCGGCGAGCCCGGCCACGACATCGTGGACGCGCTCGCCCCGGCGCCGGGCGAAGTGGTGCTCGACAAGCCCGGCAAGGGCGCGTTCCACGCCACCGACCTCGAGCAGGTGCTGCGCAACAACCGCATCGACACGCTGATCGTCGGCGGCGTCACCACCGAGGTCTGCGTGCACACCACCATCCGCGAGGGCAACGACCGCGGCTATCGCTGCGTGGCGCTGGCCGACGCCTGCGCGAGCTATTTCCCCGAGTTCCACCGCGTCGGGCTCGAGATGATCAAGGCCCAGGGCGGCATCTTCGGCTGGGTCTCGGACGCCGCCGCCTTCGCAAACGCCCTCCGGTCCGCCGCGCAGGCGGCCTGACCCCCCACACACAGGAGCGACCCCACATGGCCACCTCTGCTGTCGCGCGCACCGGCCCCAGTCTCTGGGCGCCCGGCGACTGGAACGCCTTCTTTGGCTTCGGCACCAACATCCTCGTCAACCTGCTGGTGCTGACCGGCCTCTTGCAGTTCGTGCTGCAGATGCCGACCGACCTGATCTTCGGCCGCATCCTGCCCGCGCTGGGGCTGATGATGTTCCTCTCGACCGGGTACTACGCCTGGCTCGCCTACCAGTACGCGAGGAGGACCGGGCGCGACGACGTCTGCGCGCTGCCCTCGGGCATTTCGGTGCCACATATGTTCGTGGTGACCTTCGTCATCATGATGCCGATCGCCACCATGACCGGCGACCCGATCAAGGGCTGGGAAGCCGGCCTCGTCTGGGTGTTCTTCCAGAGCTTCATCCTGATGATCGGCGGCTTCATCGCCCCCTGGATCCGGCATGTCACCCCGCGCGCCGCGCTGCTCGGCACGCTCGCCGGCGTCTCGGTCGCCTTCATCTCGATGCGGCCGGCGCTCGAGATGTTCATGAACCCGGTGATCGGCGTGGTCTGCTTCGGCGTCATCATGGTGGCCTGGTTCGGCGGCGTGCGCTACCCGCGCGGCGTGCCGGCGGGCCTCGTCGCCATCGCCTTCGGCATGCTGGTGGCCTGGGGCGCGGCGCTGCTCGGCCTGCCCGGCGCCGGCATGAGCCTCGGCGGCCTCACCGGGGCCTTCGCCAACTTCGGCTTCTCGCTGCCGATCCCGGCGATCGACCACCTGTTCTCGGGCTTCGAGTTCCTCGGGATCGTGCTCGTCACCGCCATCCCCTTCGGCATCTACGACCTCGTCGAGGCGATGGACAACGTCGAGAGCGCCGAGGCCGCGGGCGACGTCTATCCGACCACCCGCGTGCTGACCGCCGACGGCGTGGTCAGCCTGATCGGCTGCCTGATGGGCAATCCCTTCATCAACGCCGTCTACATCGGCCATCCCGGCTGGAAGGCGATGGGCGGGCGGATCGGCTATTCGCTGGCGACCGGGGTGATGGTGATCGCGCTCTGCTGGTTCGGCATCGTCGCGGTGCTGCTGGCGCTGGTGCCGGTGGTGGCGATCTCGCCGATCCTGCTCTACATCGGCATGCTGATCGGGGCGCAGGCGTTCCAGACCACGCCGAAGTCGCACGCCCCGGCCGTCGTACTCGGCCTGCTGCCGCATCTCGCCGCCTGGGCGCTGACGCTGATCCACGGCGCGCTGGGCGCGGCGGGGGTGATCGTCACCGAGGAGCTGATCGCCGGCATGGCGCAGAACGGCGTGCTCTACCACGGGCTCGAGGTGTTCGGCTCGGGGGCGATCCTGACCGGGCTGGTGCTCGCGGCGATCGGCGTCTTCGTGATCGAGCGCGAGTTCGACAAGGCCGCCGCCTTCGCCCTCGCCGGCGCGGTGATGACCTTCTTCGGCTTCATGCACGGCGAGACGGTGGGCTTCGCGGTCACGCCGATGGTGGCGCTGTCCTACGCCATCGTCGCGGTGTTCCTCTACGCGCTCGGCAAGCTGAACTGGGCGACCGGCGAGGCGCCGATGGCCGAGCCGGCGCCCGATCCCTCCGTGCAGCCGGCGGAGTGAGCCGGGTGGCCGGTGCGGACGCCTGGATCGACGCGGCCTCGGCGGCGGTGGGTCTCTCCATCGCCGAGGCCTGGCGGCCGGGCGTCGCGCGGTTCCTCGCGCTCGCCGCCGAGATGGCGGCGACGCTGGAGACGGTCGATCTCGGCGACGAACTGGCGCTCGCGCCGGTGTTTCTTCCCCCGGAGACGCTGCGGCATGACTGATCCGACTTCGCCCTGGGCCACCGCGGGCGAGATCGCCGGGGCGGTCTCGAGCGGCGCGGCCAGCGCCGTCGCGGTGACCGAGGCGGCGCTGGCGCGGATCGCGGCGCTGAACGGCGCGGTCAACGCCTATACCGACGTGACCGCGGGCCGCGCGCGGGCCGAGGCGGCGGCGGTCGACGCCGCGCGCGCGGCGGGCCGGCCGCTCGGGCCGCTGGCGGGCGTGCCCTATGCGGTGAAGAACCTGTTCGACGTCACCGGCCTGCCGACCCGCGCCGGCTCGCTGATCAACCGCGAGCGGGCGCCGGCCGAGGCGGACGCCGAACTGGTGAAGCGCATGTCGGCGGCGGGGGCGGTGTTGCTCGGCGCGTTGAATATGGGCGAATACGCCTATGACTTCACCGGAGAAAACGCCCATGACGGCGCCTGCCGCAATCCGCACGATCCGGGGCGGATGACCGGCGGTTCGTCCTCGGGTTGCGGCGCCGCCACCGCCGCGGGGCTGGCGCCGGTCTCGCTCGGCTCGGACACCAACGGCTCGCTGCGGGTGCCCGCCGCGCTCTGCGGCGTGTTCAGCCTGAAGCCGACCTACGGGCGATTGAGCCGGACCGGGGCGTTTCCCTTCGTCGACAGCCTCGACCATCTCGGACCGTTCGCGCGCGGCGCCGGCGACCTCGCGCGCGCCTACGACGCGCTGCAGGGGCCGGATCCGCAGGACCACGGCTGCGCCGACCGCCCGGCCGAACCGGCGGGGCCGGGGCTGGCGTGCGGGGTCGCAGGGCTGCGGGTAGGCGTGGTCGGCGGCTGGTTTCGCGACAACGCCGGCGAGGCGGCGCGCGCGGCGCAGGCGCAGGCCGCCGACGGGCTGGCGGAGGCTGGGGCGGCGCTGGTTCCGGTGACGCTCGACGCGGCCGAGGCGGGGCGGGCGGCGGCCTATCTGATCACCAATTCCGAGAGTTCCGCGTTCCACCTCGACCGGCTGCGGGCGCGCGCGGCGGATTTCGACCCCGACACCCGCGACCGGTTCCTCGCCGGGGCGCTGCTGCCCGCGGCCTGGGCCAGCCGGGCGCAGCGGGTGCGGCGCTGGTGGCTGGAGCGGGCGCTGGCGGCCTTCGCTTCGGTCGATCTGCTGCTCGCGCCGGCGACGCCCTGCCCGGCGCCGGTCCGCGGCGCGCGGATGCTGCGGCTCGGCGGGCGCGAGGTGGCGCTGCGGCCGAGCCTGGGACTGTTCGCGCAGCCGTTCTCCTGCATCGGCCTGCCGGTGGTCACCGCGCCGGTCTTCGCGGCGGGCGCGCTGCCGCTCGGGGTGCAGTTGGTCGCGCCGCCCTGGCGCGAGGACCGCGCGCTGGCCGCCGCCGCCGCGCTCGAAGCCGCCGGGGTGGCGTGCGCGCATCCGCCCGCACACCCGGCGCTGCGCGCGCGTTCGGCCGCCTGAGGACCCGTTCGCCTTCCTTTCGGAAGTATGAACAGCGCCGGGATTATCCTTTTAATTCAGATGGATACCCCGCTGTGCACGCGTGCACAGCGTCGCGATCCCGGCGGCTCGGCGTCAGGCCGGTCCGGCCTTGGCGGCCGGTTCGACTTCGCCGACGGCTTCGGCGTCGTCCGCCCCGCGCACGACCCGCGGGCGCGGAGCATCCTCGACGATCTCGTCGAGGTCGAGCGTCGAGGCGACGCCGAGCCGGTCGAAATGGGCGTCGAGCCATTCCCTGGCCAGCGCGCGGCCGCGGCCGAACAGGAAGTCGAGGAACTTCCACTCGGCGTTGAGCTTCGAGGAGGCGGCGAGGTCATGGGCGTCGTCGTCGCCGTGGATCATGTGCAGGTAGGTCTTGCCGTACTTGCCGAACTCGCCGGTGCCGATCAGCCGCTGCGCGAGGTTGATCGCCTGCAGCTCCTTGATCAGCGCCGAGTTGAAGCTGATCTCGTTCACCCGGTTGATGATGTCGCGCGCGGTCCTCGGGAGCTTGTCGCGCACGATCGGGTTGATCTGCACCACGACGATGTCGGGGCAGTCGAGCTGGATCAGCGGGTAGAGCGCCGGGTTGCCGACGAAGCCGCCGTCCCAGTAGGCCTCGCCGTCGATCACCACCGCCGGGAACATCTGCGGCAGGCAGGCCGAGGCCAGCACGGCGTCGGCGGTGACCTCGCCCTGGCGGAAGATCCGCGGCCGGCCGGTGCGCACGTTGGTCGCGGTCACGAAGACCTCGACGTCGCGGCAGACGTTGACGTTGTTGAAGTCGACGAGCTTGTCGAGGATCTCGCGCAGCGGATTGGCGCCGCCCGGATTGAGCTCGTAGGGCGAGAACACCCGGCTGAGATTGTCGAAGAACAGGTAGCCCGGCGAATTGTCGAGGCTGAAGTCGCCGGTGAACCGGTTCCAGGCGCTGCGGGTGATCGGCGAGAACCGCGCGCCGTCGCTGACCGCCTTCCAGAACGTGCGCAGCGCCGTCCGCGCGCCGGCCCGGCCGCCGCGGGCGTAGCCGTCGGCGAGCACGACCGCGTTCATCGCGCCGGCGCTGGTGCCGCTGATGCCGCGGATCTGCAGGCGCTCGTCCTCGAGCAGCGCATCGAGCACGCCCCAGGTCATCGCGCCGTGCGATCCGCCCCCCTGCAGCGCGAGGCTGATCGTCTTCAGCGCTGCGGGAGCGGTCTTTTTTGCGGGAGCGGCCATGCGTGCGATCCGTGTGACGCCTGAAACGGCGGAGGTCCCGGAAGCTATCCCGCAATGCAGCATTCCGCAAGCGCCACCCTTGCGCCGCAGCGGCGGACTCGCGCGCTTCAGGGGTCGAGCCGGGCCTTGGCCTCGTTGATCAGCGCCGCGAGCGCGTCCGAGCCGCCGTGGTCGGGGTGGAGCTTGCGGATCAGCCGTCGGTGCGCCGCGCGCACGTCCTCGCGGCTGGCGCCGGGCTGCAGGCCGAGCACGCGCAGCGCCTCGGCGGCGCTCATGCCGCCGCCCGGATCCTGCGGCGGCGGGTCCGCGGCGGCGTCCTCCGCGCCGGGACCGCGGCGTCGGTCGAGATAGGCGAGCAGCAGCCCGAGGCTGTCGGGGTCGGCCTCGAGCTCCTCGGCCAGCCGGTCGAGATCGGCGGCCGACAGCTGCGACAGCCAGGCGCCGGCGAAGCGGCCGGTCAGCACCTCGCCGTCCATCGCGCCGCTGTCGTGGTCGAGGCTCATCGCCAGCGCGTCGGTGCGCACCTCGGATTGCTGTCCGGGCCGCGGCGTGGCGCGGGCCACGGCGGCGGCGCCGCGCAGCAGCGTGAGCGCGAGGAACCCGACCGGCACCGCCAGCGCGAACTGGCGGGCCACGGCGAGGCCGAGCGCGGCGATCATCAGCGCCGCGCCGGCGAGGGTGCGCCCCGAGGGGAGCGGCCGGCGTGCGGCGGCGAACGCCGCCAGCAGCGCGAGGCCGGCCCCGAGCGCCAGCAGGAGCAGCGCGGTCATGCCCGCAGATCGGCGAGCAGCCGTCGCGCCGCCCCCGTGCCGGAGGCTTCGAGCGCCCGCCGTCCGCCGGCCGCGAAGGTCGCCACCGCGCCGAGCAGCGCGCGCAGCTCGCCCGCGGCGTTGCGGTCGAACGGCAGCATCGCGCCGCCGGTCAGCCGGGCGATCTCGCGAAAGCCGCGCTCGGCCGCCGGGTCGCGGCCTTCGAGGAACATGAAGGCGCGGGTGTTGCGCAGCGCCAGCTCGCCGGCCTTGGCCGCGAGCGCGTCGATGTTCTCCTCCATCGCGTCCCCGACGAAGGCCAGCGCCGCGACCGGCTGGCGCGCGGCCTCCCTGGCGGCGTGGTCGAGCACGCGCCCGATCTGGGTCAGCCCGCCGTGGCAGGCGATGCCCGCCATGATCCTGCCCAGGGCGGCGGCGTCCGAGACCCAGCGCGAGGCGCGCGCCTCGGTCAGCCCGCGAAAGTAGACGAGCTGGACCGACAGGCCGCCGACCCGCGCCGCGGCGCGGAACAGCTCGCCCTGCAGCGCGCAGGCGGCGTCCCAGGTCGGCTGGCGGCTCATGGTGGCGTCGAGCGCGAAGATCAGCCGTCCGGCCGCACCGTCCCGGCGCGGCGCGCGGCCCCGGGCTTCGGCGAGGAAGGCCGCGATCTCGGCCTTGTCGGAAGCGGTCCGGGTCGGCGGCGTCGCGCGGCCGCGCTCGATCTCGGTTCGGTCGGGCATCGTTCTTGCGCTCTCCTCAGGGTTCAGACTTGGCCCCGGACGGCGGATTTGCAAGACTGATCGTCCGCAGGCCGACGCTGGCCGGCGCCTTGTTCGACCGGCGTTCGAGCCGCTATATGCCCCGGACCAACGCCCCCGCCGTAGGGATCGCCGGGCGCGGAACGAAGTCCCGGAGGCCGCGACCCGATGACGCCGAATTCTGACGCCGAGTTCGCCATGCTCCGCCGGGCCGGCCCGCGATGCTGATCGACGCGGGCGGGCCGGCGCGCGCGGGCCTCGAGCGGGCGTTCGATCTCTGCGTGATCGGCGCGGGCCCGGCCGGGATCGTGCTGGCCCGGCGGGCGGCGGCCCGCGGCCTGACCGTGGCGCTGATGGAGGCCGGCGGCGAGGAGCTGGCCGTCGAGAGCCAGGAGGTCTACGAGGGCGAGCTGCTGGGGCAGGACTACTTTCCGCTGGAGATCCCGCGGCTGCGCTTCCTCGGCGGCAGCTCGAACCACTGGGGCGGCTGGTGCCGCGCGCTCGACGCCGCGGATTTCGAGGCCAAGGCCTGGAACCCGATGAGCGGCTGGCCGATCGGCAAGGCCGACCTCGATCCCTACCAGCCCGAGACCGACGCCATCCTCGACCTGATCCCCGCCGCGGCGGCGCCCGATCTGGACTCGCCGCTGTCCGGGGCGGAGTTCATCAACTTCCAGTTCCGCTGGAGCCCGCCGACCAACTTTCGCGACAAGTACACCGACGAGCTGGCGGCGTCGGAGCGGATCACGCTGGCGCTGAACGCGAACCTGGTCGATCTGCGGCTCGACCCCGCGCTCGGGCGGGTCGAGGGCGCGGCGTTCCGTGGCTACGCCGCCGGGGATCCGGGCTTCGCGGTGACGGCGCGGGCCTATGCGCTGTGCTGCGGCGGGATCGAGAACCCCCGGCTGCTGCTGAATTTCGCGAGCCAGGTCCCCGCGGGCCTCGGCAATGGCGCCGATCTGGTGGGGCGGTACTTCTGCGAGCACCCGCATTTCGTGCTGGCCGAGGCGATCCTTCGCGAGCCGATGCCGGAGATCTCGTTCTTCCGGCCGACCGAGGCGTTCATGGCCGCGAACGAGATCATGAACTTCGGGCTGCGGCTCCAGATCATGCCCGAGCCCTTCGTGCGCCAGTTCGGCACGATCGCCGGCGATCCGGCCTGCACCGATCCCTTCGTGCTGCGGCTGTCCGAGCGGGTGGCCGACGTGGCGCCGGCCTGCGCGCCGGGCGGCGATGGCGCGATCCGGTTCGACGGGCTGCTGCGCATCGCCTACGAGCAGGCGCTGAACCCCGACAGCCGGGTGCTGCTGGCCGAGGGCCGCGACCGGTTCGGGATGCGCCGGGCCGCGCTCGACTGGCGGCTGAGCGAGCTCGACGCCCGCACGATGGAGGTGGCGACGCTGAGCTTCGCGCAGCGGCTGGCCGAGCGGGACGTCGGCCGGGTCCGGCTGCGCGACTGGCTGCGCGCCGAGGCGCTGGTCTGGCCGGACATCACCCAGGACGAGGTCGGCGGCAAGCATCACATGGGCACGACCCGGATGGCCGAGGATCCCGCGCGCGGCGTGGTCGACCGCGACTGCCGGGTGCACGGGATCGACAACCTCTACATCGGCGGCTCGAGCGTGTTTCCGACCGGCGGGCACGCCAACCCGACCTATACGATCGTCCAGCTGGCGCTGCGGCTCGGCGACCACCTGGGGCGGGAGCTGAAGGGCTGAGCCCGGGCGCAGGATGGGCACGCGTGCCCACCGGGGTATCTATCTGATAATAAAAGACTATTATCAGCCTGTAAATCTTTCCGTAAGCTGTGTGACAGTGAACGACAGCGGCGCTTTCTGCGGATGCAATTCGGCGAGCCCGGGCGGGCCGATCTCCAGGAGGAGCAGAGCGGGCGCCGTGGTCCCGGGCCCGCGGGTCGGGCAGGGCGCCGGCGCCGCATGCGCCACGGTTGCACGCGCCGCGGGCGCCACGGGATCGCATTCGGCCGGGTGGTCGCGGCGCCGGGTCGGCCGGCGGCGCCGGCCGAGCCGCTGCGGGACTGTTGCGGCGCGGCGCCGGGCGATCTACCGTGGCGCGTCCCGTTGTTTCGACCGTCAGACCGAGGAGCTCGTCATGCCAGCCCAGTTGCGCCCGCGCCCGTCGCTTTCGCTGTCCCGTCGCCGGTTGCTCGCCTCGGGCGGCGGGCTGGCGGCGGCCGCGGCGCTCGGCCTGCCGCGCGGGCTGCGCGCCGCCGAACCGATCCGGGCGGCGGCGATCTACACGGTGCCGGTCGAACAGCAATGGGTGAGCCGGATCCACGTCGCCGCCGAGGCGGCGGTGGCGCGGGGCGAGCTGGAATACGTGTTCTCGGAGAACGTGTCGAACACCGACTATCCGCGGGTGATGCGGGAATACGCCGAGGCCGGGCACAACCTGATCCTCGGCGAGGTGTTCGGCGTGGAGCAGGCCGCGCGCGAGGTGTCGCTCGACTATCCGGACACCGCCTTCCTGATGGGCTCGAGCCTGCCGCCGGATCCGGCGTTCCCGAACTTCTCGGTCTTCGACAACTATATCCAGGACGCGAGCTATCTGTCGGGAATCGTTGCGGGCGCCATGACCCAGACCGGCAGGATCGGCATGGTCGGCGGCTTCCCGATTCCCGAGGTCAACCGGCTGATGAACGCCTTCATGGCCGGCGCGCGCGAGATGGCGCCCGACATCGCCTTCCAGGTCGCCTTCATCGGCAGCTGGTTCGACCCGCCCAAGGCCAAGGAGACCGCCTTCGGCATGATCGAGGCCGGCGCGGACGTGCTCTACGCCGAGCGGTTCGGCGTCTCGGACGCGGCGAAGGAGCGCGGCGCGCTGGCGATCGGCAACGTCATCGACACCCAGCCCGACTACCCCGAGACGGTGGTCACCTCGGCGCTGTGGCATTTCGAGCCGACGCTGGCGGCGGCGATGGCCGCGGTGGGCGCGGGCGCGTTCGAGGCGGCCGACTACGGCGTCTATTCGTTCATGATCCCGGGCGGCTGTTCGCTGGCGCCGCTCGGAACCTTCGCGGACAAGGTCCCGGACGCCGCCGTGGCGGCGGTCGCCGAGCGGCAGGCCGCGATCATGGACGAGAGCTTCACCGTCGCGATCGACGATTCCGAGCCGAAATCGAGCTGAGCCGGGGGCGGCCGGCGGGGACCGCGATGGCGCCCGAGGCGCCGCCGGCGCTGCGGCTGCGCGGCGTGAGCAAGCGTTTCGGCGCGCTGCTCGCGAACGACGCCGTGAGCTTCGATCTGCGCCGGGGCGAGGTGATCGCGCTGCTCGGCGAGAACGGCGCCGGCAAGACCACGCTGATGAACATCCTGTTCGGCCATTACGTCGCCGACGCGGGGACCGTCGAGGTGTTCGGCCGGCCGCTGCCGCCCGGCCAGCCGCGCGCGGCGCTGGCGGCGGGCGTCGGCATGGTGCACCAGCATTTCACCCTGGCCGACAACATGACGGTGCTGGAGAACATCGCGCTCGGCACGCGCGGGCTGTGGCGGCCCGGCTACGGCCGGGCGGCGGCGCGCGCCAAGATCGCGGCGCTGGCGGCGCGCTTCGGGCTCGGGGTCGATCCCGGGGCGCGGGTCGGCGACCTGACGGTGGGCGAGCGCCAGCGCGCCGAGATCCTCAAGGCGTTGTTCCGCGACGCCCGCATCCTGATCCTCGACGAGCCGACCGCGGTGCTGACGCCGCAGGAGGCCGAGGCGCTGTTCGCCACCCTGCGGCGGATGGTGGCCGAGGGGCTGGCGGTGGTGTTCATCTCGCACAAGCTCGGCGAGGTGATGGCGGTGTCGGACCGGGTGATCGTGCTGCGCCAGGGCCGGATGGTCGGCGCGGTCGAGACCGCCGCGACCGACCGCACGGCGTTGGCGCGGCTGATGGTCGGGGCCGACCTGCCGCGGACCGAGGTGGCGCCCGCGCCGCTCGGCCCGGCGCTGGTCGCGCTGGAGGGTGTCACGACGCCGGACCGCGGCGCGGCGCCGGGCCTGCGCCGGGTCGACCTGGAGCTGCGCGGCGGGCGGATCGCCGGGCTGGCCGGGGTGTCGGGCAACGGCCAGGCGGCGCTGGCCGCGCTGATCGCCGGGCTGGCGGCGCCGGCGGCGGGGCGGATGTCCGTCGCCGGGCGCGAGGTCGGCGCCGGCTGGTCGCCGCGCGCGGCGCTGGCGGCGGGGATCGGCCGCATTCCCGAGGACCGCAACCGCACCGGCGTCGTCGCGGCGATGAACCTGACCGAGAACGCGGTGCTCGAGGCCTATCGCGGGCGCGCCTTCAGCCGGTTCGGCTGGATGGACTGGCGCGCGGCGCGGGACTTCACGCGCGGGATCATCGCCGATTACGACGTGCGCTGCCCGGGGCCGGAGGCGCGCATCGGCCTGCTGTCGGGCGGCAACGTGCAGAAGCTGATCCTCGGGCGCGCGCTCGCGGCGGCGCCCGCGGTGATCCTCGCCGACCAGCCGACGCGCGGGCTCGACGTCGGCGCGGTGGCCTATGTGCACGCGCGATTGCTCGACGCGCGGGCGCGGGGTGCTGCGGTGCTGCTGATTTCGGAGGACCTGGAGGAGGTGCAGGCGCTGGCGGACGTCATCCATGTGATGAGCGCGGGGCGGCTGTCGCCGGGGTTCCCGCGCGGGACGATCGGGCAGGCCGAGCTCGGGGCCTGGATGGCGGGGCAGGGGTTCGAGGCCGATCATGCGGCTTGAGCCGGTCAGCGATCCGTCGCTGGCGCGGCTGGTCGGGTTGCCGGCGCTGGCGCTCGGCGCGACGCTGGCCGTGGGCATGGCGCTGGCGGCGGTGGCGGGGGCCGATCCGCTGGCGGTGTTCGGGCTGATCGTGCGGGGCGCGGCGGGCTCGAAGCTCGCGATCCTCGAGACGCTGAACCGGGCGACGCCGCTGATCTTCACCGGGCTGGCCGTGACCGTCGCGTTCCGGGCGAAGCTGTGGAACATCGGGGCCGAGGCGCAGCTCTACGCCGGCGCGCTGGTGGTGGCGCTGCTCGGGACCGGGGCGCTGGCCTGGCCGGCGGCGGCGCTGCTGCCGGTCCTCGCGCTGGCGGCGGCGCTGGCCGGGGCGCTGACGCTGCTGGGGCCGGCGGTGCTGAAGGTGCGCTTCGGGGTCGACGAGGTGGTCACGACGCTGCTGCTGAACTTCATCATGCTGCTCATCGTCTCGATGCTGCTGGAGGGGCCGATGAAGGACCCGCTGTCGCTGGGCTGGCCGCAGTCCGCCGCGCTGGTCCCCGAGGCGCGGCTGCCGCGGATGGCGGCGGGGCTGCGGCTGTACTGGGGGTTCGGGCTGGGGCTGGTCGCCGCGGTCGCGGTCTGGGTGGTGACGACGCGCACCACGCTCGGCTTCGAGATGCGCGCGGTCGGCGAGAACCGCACGGCGGCGGCCTTCGCCGGCGTCCGGGTCAACCGGGTGCTGCTGTGGACCGCCGCGCTGTCGGGCGGGCTGGCGGCGCTGGCCGGGTTTTCCGAGGTGGCCGGGCCGAAGGGGAGCCTGACGCTCGATCTCAGCCCGGGCTTCGGCTACACCGGCATCATCGTGGCGATGCTGGCGCTGCTCAACCCGCTGGCGGTGGCGGTCAGCGCGATCTTCGTCGCCGGGGTGTTCGTCGGCGCGGATTCGATGAGCCGGGCGGCCGGGGTGCCGAGCTATCTCGCCGACATCCTGCTCGCCACCGCGCTCCTGACGATGGTGACCGCGGTGATGCTGACCCGGTTCCGGCTGGCGCGGGGCTGAGCGGTGGAGATCCTCGACATCCTCGTCTCGGCGAGCTTCTGGGCGGCGGTGGTGCGGATCGCCTCGCCGTTGATCTTCGCGACGATGGGCGAGCTGATCTGCGAGCGGGCGGGCGTGCTGAACCTCGGGATCGAGGGGATCATGGTCGCGGGCGCTTTCGCCGGCTGGATCGCGGTCTGGCTCGGGCTGCCGCTGTGGTGGGGGGTCGGGGTGGCCCTGCTGACCGGCATGGCGTTCGGGGCGCTGCACGGGATCCTGACCGTGCCGCTGGGGCTGTCGCAGCATGTGGTGGGGCTGGGGATCACGCTGCTGGCCACGTCGGCGACCTACTACGCCTACCGGCTGGCGCTGCCGCAGGTGACCTCGCCGCCGCGGATCGCGCCGTTCGAGGTCTGGGCGATCCCCGGCCTGTCGGCGATCCCGGTGCTGGGGCCGGCGCTGTTCGCGCAGACGCCGCTGACCTATCTGGCCTTCGCGACCGTCGCGGTGGTGGGGATCGTGCTCCACCGCACGCCGCTGGGGCTGGCGCTGCGCGCGGTGGGCGAGCATCCGGCGGCGGTCGAGGCGCAGGGGCTGTCGGTGACCGGGCTGCGGCTCGGGGCGGTGATCGTCGGCAGCGGGCTGATGGCGGTGGGCGGGGCGTTCCTGACGCTGTCGGCGTTTTCGTCGTTCTTCTTCGAGATGGTCAACGGCCGGGGCTGGATCTGCATCGCGCTGGTGGTGTTCGGGGCCTGGCGGCCGGGCAAGGCGTTGCTGGGGGCGCTGCTGTTCGCGGCGTTCGACGCGCTGCAGATCCGGCTGCAGCCGTTGCTGCCGGGCGTGCCGTACCAGCTGTTCCTGATGCTGCCGTTCGTGCTGTCGATCCTGGCGCTGGTGGCGATGTCGCGGCGCGGGCTGGCGCCGGCGGCCTTGATGACGCCCTACAGGCGGGGGGAGCGGTGATGCTGGATCTGGTGGTGCGGGGCGGGACGCTGACCGACGGGCGGGTGGCCGACGTCGGGATCGCGGGCGGGCGGATCGTCGAGATCGGCCGGATCGAGGCGGCGGGCGCCGAGGAGATCGACGCCGCCGGCGATCTGGTCAGCCCGCCCTTCGTCGATCCGCATTTCCACATGGACGCGACGCTGAGCTACGGCCTGCCGCGGATCAACGCCAGCGGCACGCTGCTGGAGGGGATCGGGCTGTGGGGCGAGCTGCGCGCGGTCGCGACCGCCGAGGAGATGCGCGACCGGGCGCTCGCCTATTGCGACTGGGCGGTCAGCATGGGGCTGCTCGCGATCCGCACCCATGTCGACGTGACCGACGACCGGTTGCTGGGGGTGGAGGCGATGCTGGAGGTGCGGCGGCTGGTGGCGCCGTATCTCGACCTGCAGCTGGTGGCGTTCCCGCAGGACGGGCTCTATCGCTGCGCGAACGGGCGGGCGAACCTGATCCGGGCGCTCGACATGGGCGTGGACGTGGTCGGCGGCATCCCGCATTTCGAGCGCACGATGGCCGACGGCGCGGCTTCGGTGCGCGATCTGTGCGAGATCGCGGCGGCGCGCGGTCTGCCGGTGGACCTGCATTGCGACGAGACCGACGATCCGATGTCGCGGCATGTCGAGACGCTGGCGGCGGAGACGCTGCGGCTGGGGCTCGGCGGGCGGTCGGTCGGCTCGCATCTGACGTCGATGCATTCGATGGACAGCTATTATGTCTCGAAGCTGCTGCCGCTGATCGCCGAGGCGGGGGTGGCGGCGATGCCGAACCCGCTGATCAACATCGTGCTGCAGGGCCGCCACGACGCCTATCCGAAGCGGCGCGGGCTGACGCGGGTGAAGGAGCTGATCGCGCATGGGGTGCGCGTCGGCTGGGGGCAGGACTGCGTGCTCGACCCCTGGTACAGCCTCGGCACGGCGGACATGCTCGACGTGGCGTTCATGGGGCTGCATGTCGCGCAGATGACCAGCCCGGCCGAGATGCGGCGGTGCTTCGAGATGGTGACGGTCGAGAACGCCGCGATCATCGGGCTCGCGGACTACGGGCTGCGGGTCGGGGCGGCGGCGAGCCTCGTGGTGCTCGACGCCGGCGATCCGGTCGAGGCGCTGCGGCTGCGGGCGCGGCGGCTGGCGGTGGTGTCGCGGGGGAAGGTCGTCGCACGGGCCGAGCGCGGCGCCGCGCGGCTGGCGCTGCCGGGCCGGCCGGAGCGGGTGGACCGGCGGTTCCAGGTCTGAGCGGCGAGGGCGTATCATGTTGATACACTGGTCATGCTATTGAAAACATAGTCTAATTTTGAGACGCATCAGCGCGCCTTGAGATCGACGGGCGCGGCGAAGTCGTAGGCGGCGTCGGTCAGCCCGGCCGGGGCGCGGGGCAGGCGGCCCATTCTGCGGACCGCGCGCAGGGTTGCGGCGTCGAGGGTCGCGTCGCCGGACGAGCGCAGGATCTGCGCGCCGCGCAGCCTGCCGTCGGGCGCGACCGACAGCGCGAGCACGAGGCGCAGGTCGCGCGTGGCGCGCTCCATGCCGCGCGGGAGGGGCAGGTTGCGCTGCAGGGAGGCCTGGATTTGCGCCTGCCATGTCTGCATGGCGCTGGCCGCGGCGCGGGCGTCGCCGGTCGACAGCGTGGCGGTTCCCTGCGATCCGGCCGCCGCGGCCGCGCCGGTTCCCGCCGCGCGGGTGGTCTGCCGCGCGGCGGTCTGCGGCGGCGAGGGCGCCGGGGTCGCCGCGGGTTCGGCGGGAATGGGGCGCAGGTCTGCCGGGCGCGGGGCCGGCGCGACGGCTGTCGCAGCCGGCGCCGGCGGCGGGGGCGCGACGGGCGGCGGCGGCGATGCGGCGGGCGGAGCGGGCTCGGGCGCGGCGGCGATCTCGGTCGGGGGAGGCGCCGGCGCGGTGGCCGCCTCCGGTTCCGGCGCCGGGACGGGATCGGGCGGCGGGATGGGCTCTGGGTCGGGCGCGGTCGGCGCTTCGCTCGGGGATCCGGGCGCCGCGTCCGAGCCGACAAGGGTGACGATCATCGCGCCGCCCGATCCGCCGGAGGGCTCGCCGCGCGGCGGCGGGGCCATCGCGAAGGCGGTGAGCGCGGCCAGATGCAGCGCCGCCGAGAGCCCGATGCAGAACGCGGTTTCGCGGCGCGGAGGTCCGATCGACGGCGACGTGCCGGGTCCGGCGCAGCCGGTCGGGCGGCCGGCGAGGCCGGTGGACGCGCCGTCGGGATCGCGCGCGATCGGGGTCATCCGCTGCGGCTCCTGGACCCGTGGACCGGGTCAGGCAATACGCAAGCCGCGCGAGGCAGGCAAGGCGGCGTTCTAGCGCGCGTGGGGCCGCGAAAGGGCGAGCTCGGGGTTGAGGCGGACGCCGAAGCCGGGGCGGTCGGGCACCTTCATGCGGCCGTTGACCGGGACGGGTTCGTCGAGCAGCTGCGGGTGGAACATCGGCGCGACGACGTCGCCGCCGGGCGCCATCATCAGGAACTCGGCGAAGGGGCTGTTGTGGCGCGTGACGACGAAATGGTAGCTGTAGACCGAGGAGCCGTGCGGCACGACGAGGGTGTTGTGGGCGTCGGCGAGGGCGGAGATCCGGATCAGCTCGGTGATGCCGCCGCACCAGCCGACGTCGGGCTGGATCAGGTCGCAGCAGCCCATCTCCAAGAGCAGGCGGAAGCCCCAGCGGGTGGCCTCGTGCTCGCCGGTCGTAACCATCATGCCGGGCGGGACCGCCTTCTTCAGCGCGGCGTAGCCCCAGTAGTCGTCGGGGGGCAGCGCCTCCTCGATCCACTTCAGCCCGCAGGCGGCGGCCTTGTGCGCGAGGCGGGTGGCGTAGTTCAGGTCGAGGCTCATCCAGCAGTCGTACATCAGCCAGAAGTCGTCGCCGACGGCGTTGCGCATCGCCTCGAGGCGGTCGAGGTTGGCGCGCAGGCCGTCCTCGCCCTCGGCGGGGCCGTGCTGGAGCGCCATCTTGCCGCCGATGAAGCCCATGCCCTTGGCGAGGTCGGGGCGGGGGCCGGTGGCGTAGAAGACCAGCTCGTCGCGGACCGGGCCGCCGAGGAGCTGGTAGACCGGCTCCTGGCGCAGTTGGCCGAGAAGGTCCCACAGCGCGAGATCGACGCCGGAGATGACGTTCAGGACGATGCCGCGGCGGCCGTAGAACAGCGTCGCGTTGTACATCTGGTCCCACATCTTCTCGATGTCGGTGGCGTATTGGCCCTCGATGAAGCGGGCGAGATGGGTCTCGACGATCCAGGCGCCGATCTCGCCGCCGGTGGTGACGGCGAAGCCGGTGACGCCGGTGTCGGTCTCGACCTCGATCACGAGGGTGCCGAGCACGTTCAGCCCGAAGCTCTTGCGGCTGGCGCGGTATTCCGGGTAGCGGGCCATCGGGGTCGCGACATGGTCGTCGATCCAGTGGCCGGCGCCCTGGTCGTGGTAGTCGGCGCCGCCGCCGCGCAGGGTGAAGGCGCGGATGTGCTTGATCCTGGGGCTGGGCATCGGTCTGATCCTCGGGCGGCGGGCGTCCCACAGTGGGACCGAAGTCAAGTCGTTGATTTATAAAGGTATCTCTGGAGGGTCCATGTGGCGCGGCTAGCGTCGAAGCCAGTTCTCGACGAGCAGACCCTCCACGCGGCGGAACTCGGCTTCGTTGTCGGTGACCAGGATGGCTTCCGCCGACTGCGCCTGCGCGGCGATCCAGAGGTCGTTCTGTCCGATGGGGAGGCCGCGCGCGTCGAGATCCCGGCGGATCGCGCCGTAGCGCGCGCTGACGTCGGGCTTCAGCGGCAGGATCTCGATCTCGCGAAGAACAGCCTCGACCCGTTCCGTAAGGCGCAGCGACCCTTTCCGGAGGCAGCCGTATCGCAGTTCGCCGGCGACGATCACGCTGGTCGCGACGGCGTCGTCACCGACCTCGGCGAGGCGCTGCGCTGCATGTCCGCCGGGGTTCCTGACCAGATCGCTGATGATGTTCGTATCGAGCATGAACATCAGTCGAACAGGTCTTCCGCCGGCGCGGGCGCGTCCTCGATCGCCGGAAACGCGTCGTCCAGCGGATCCCACTGCGCCAACAGCCCGAGCAGGCCCGCGCTGCGCACCGGCTCGAGGATCAGGCGGTCGCCGTCCTTGCGCAGGATGGCGCGATCCCCGGGCAGTTCGAACTCGACCGGGATGCGGACGGCCTGGTTCCGGTTGTTCCGGAACAGGCGAACCTCGCGCGCATCGTTCTTCGCCATGATCGGCGCCTCCTTGGCATATGCCGTATGTATATGCCGCTCTGGCCGAAAGTCAATCTCGCCGCGCTCGCCCGCAACGTCCGCGGGCCGCTTCAGTCCATGTGGAACACGTCGACCAGCGGGGTCTGCACCGGTTTCTGGTCGGGCTCGGTCTCCATCAGGTCGGCCATCCAGGCCCACCAGCGCCGCATCACCGGCTCGTCGCCGAGGTCGTCGAGGCGGGCGCCGGCGGTCTTGCGGAAGAAGGCGAACAGGATGTCGGTCTCGGGGTCGTGGAAGATGTTGTAGTCGCGGATGCCGCGGGCGGCGAGCATCTCCGACAGCTCGGGCCAGATCTCGTCGTGGCGCTTCTTGTACTCGGCCTGCCGGCCGGGGAAGAGCTTCATCTTGAAGCCGACGCGGTCCATTCTCAGGGGCCTTTCGCGAAAGGGGCCGGCGGCGGGCGCCGGCCCCGGAAGGGTCAGAAGTCGAAGTCGTCGATGTTGGTCTCGTCGAAGGTGGTCAGCTCGGCCTGGGTGTTCATCACGTTGTTCTCGCCGATGGTGATGGTCCCGAGGTTGGGCACCTCGAAGGTCTCGCCGACCTCGTTTTTGATCGTGCCGTTCTTCACCCCCACGGCGAAATGCGCGGCGAGCCAGCCCTCGTTGTACGGGCTCCAGAGCTGCATCGCCTCGACGGTGCCGTCCTTGATGAAGGGGCGCATCTGGTTCGGCGTGCCGAGGCCGGTCAGCTTCACGGTGTCGGCCTTGCCGGCGGACTGGATCACCTGCGCGGCGGCGGCGACGCCGACGGTGGTCGGCGAGATGACGCCGCGCAGATTGGGGTAGGACGACAGCAGCGCCTCGGCCTCGGTGGTGGACTTCTGCGGGTCGTCGTCGCCGTAGACGGTCGCGACCAGCGTCATGTTGGCGTATTTCGGGTCGTTGGCGAGGCTGTCCTCCATCGCGGCGATCCAGGTGTTCTGGTCGGGCGCGTCGGTGGTGGCCGAGAGGATCGCGATCTCGCCCTCGTAGCCGATCATCGAGCCGAGCAGTTCCACCTGGCCCGGGCCGGTCTTGGTGAAGTCGACCGGCAGGATCGCGGCGTCGCGGTGGGCCTCGTTGTCGACGAGGTCGCCGTTGACCGCCAGCACCAGCACGCCGCGGTCGCGGGCGCGGTCGAGCACCTGGTTCAGCGCGTCGGGGCTGTTGGGCGAGATGGTGATGACGTCGACGCCGCGCTGGGTCTGGGCGGTGATGAACGGGATCTGGCTGGTCGCCTCGGCGGTGGCGGGGGCCGCGGTGTCGAAGGTGCAGCCGAGTTCGGCGCAGGCGTCGCGGAAGCCGGCCTCGAGCGAGTCGAAATAGGGATTGCCGGTGTTCTTCGGGATATAGACGATCGACACCGGGTCCTGCGCCAGCGCGCTCGTCCCGAGCAGCGCCGCGCCGAGGGCGATCCCGCCCAGCAGGGTTCTACGCTTCATGTGGTCTTTCCTCCTCTGTTGGCGCCCGTCACCGCTGGGTGCGGGCGTAGATCGCGTTGGTCGCGATTATCGAGACGATGAGCAGCAGGCCCATCACGATCAGCTGGGACGTCACCGGGATGTTGGCGACGTTCATTCCGGTGGCGATGATCACCAGCAGCCAGGCGGCGAGGAACGTGCCCGCGACGCCGCCGCGGCCGCCGAAGATATAGGTGCCGCCGAGCATCACCATCAGCACCATCTGCAATTCGCCCCCGGTCGCCATGTCGTAGCGGACGCTGGCGAGGCGGGAGGCGGTCATCAGCCCGGCGAGCGCGCTGGTGAAGCCCATCGCGACGAAGAGGCCGAACTTGATCCGGCGGACGCGCACGCCGGCGTGGCGCGCGGCGATCTCGCTGGCGCCGATCTGGTAGATCTGCCGGCCGAGCACGGTCATGCCGAGCAGCACCGCGAGCGCGAGGGCGGCGACGACGAAGACGATCACCGGGTAGGGCACGATGCCGACGGTGCGCCAGTCGAAGCCGATGAACCAGCCGGGGAAGCCGGTGATCGAGCGGTCGCCGGCCAGCACCTGCGACAGCCCGCGGTAGAGCGTCAGCGTGCCGATGGTGGCGATGATCGACGGCAGCTGCAGCCCGACCACCAGCAGGCCGTTGAAGGCGCCGAGCAGCGCGCCGGTGGCGAGGCCCGCCGGGATCGCGAGGCCGATCGGCAGGCCGGACTGGATCAGCGAGGCGAAGACGCAGGCCGACAGCGCCATGGTCGCGGCGGGCGACAGGTCGATCTCGCCGGAGATGATGACGAGGGTCAAGACCAGCGCCACCAGCGCGAACTCCATGTAGTAGGTCGAGGATTCGAGGATGAAGCGCAGGTCGGAGAAGAACGGCGACAGGTTCGCCGCGACCGCCACCGCGCCGATCAGCAGCAGCAGCGTGCCGGTCTCGGGGCGGACCAGCAGCACCTGCCAGCGCGGGCGCGCGGGGGCGGCGTTCTGCACCGCCGGCGGGGTCTGGAGGCTGGCGTCGGTCATGCCGGCGCCCGCGCGAGCCGGAGCGAGGCGACGCCGCGCTGGCGCACCGAGCGGTCGATGACCAGCGCGAGCAGGATCACCGCGCCGTAGATCGCCGACTGCCAGAACGCCGAGACCCCGAGGATCGGCAGCGCCACGTTGACCATGCCGAGCAGGATCACCCCGAGCGCCACCCCGAGCACCGAGCCGACGCCGCCGTTGATCGAGACGCCGCCGACCACCACCGCGGCGATGACGATGAACTCGAAGCCGACGCCGGTGATGCCGGGGTTCACATAGCCGAAGCGCGCCGCGTACATGATGCCGGCGATCCCGGCGAGCGCGCCCGAGAGGGTGAAGACCAGCAGCGTCACCGGCGTGACCCGGATCGAGCGCAGCGGCGCCGCGACCGGGTTCGAGCCGATGGCGTAGATCTGCCGGCCGACCCGGCTGTGGCCGAGGAACAGCCAGGTCGCCGCCACGATGGCGAAGGCGATGATGACGATCCAGGGCACGCCGAACAGCGGCGAGGTCTGGGACATCGCGATCAGGTCGCGCGGGATGAACTGCGGATCGACCTGGCGCGCGCCCGAGACGAGGAACACGAGGCCGCGGTAGAGGCTGAGCGTGCCGAGGGTGACGATGATCGCGGGCAGCCGGAACAGCGTCACGACGAGGCCGTTGAGAAAACCGAGCGCCGCGGCGCAGGCGACGCCGGCGGCGATGCCGACGATCATCGGCAGCTCGGGGTAATCGCGGAAGATCATGCCGGCGACGATGGCGCAGAAGCCGAGGATCGCGCCGATGGACAGATCGACGTGGCGGGCGACGATCACCATCATCTGCCCCATCGCCGCGACGAGGATCAGCGGGATGGCGAGCGCGACGATGCGCAGGGTTTCGAGGCTGACGAAGCGCGGCTCGATCAGGCCGACGACGACGGTCAGCAGCAGGATCATCACCACCAGCCCGGCCTCGCGGCGTTGCAGGAGCGCGGTCATGCGGCGGCTCCGTTGCGCGCGGAGGTCGGGACGGCGGCGCTCATGATGCGCTCCTGCGTCGCTTCGGCGCGGGAGAATTCGGCGGTGAGCCGGCCCTCGGCCATCACCAGCACGCGGTCGCAGAGCGCCAGCAGCTCGGGGAGTTCGGAGGAGATGAGCAGGATCGCCCGGCCGTCGGCGGCCAGCGCGCCGATCATGTCGTAGAACTCGGCCTTGACGCCGATGTCGATGCCGCGCGTCGGCTCGTCGAGGATCAGGACCTTGGGATCGGTCAGCAGCCAGCGTGCGAGGATCGCCTTCTGCTGGTTGCCGCCCGACAGCTCGCCGATGGGCTGGCGCACCGAGGCGAGGCGGATGCGCAGGCGCTTCACCTGCTCGGCGGCCAGCGCCTTTTCCACCGCGCGGCGGATGAAGCCGCGCGGGGCGATGCGGCCGGGGACGGCGGCGGTGATGTTCTGCTCGACTGAGAGCGTGCGGAAGATGCCGGCCACCGCGCGGTCCTCCGGCACGAAGGCGAGGCCGAGGGCGATGGCGTCGGCGGGGTCGGCGATGGTGGCGGCCTTGCCGTCGACGGCGATCTCGCCGCGCTCGGCCGGCTCGACGCCGAAGAGCGCGCGGGCGACGTCGGTGCGTCCCGCGCCGACGAGGCCGCCCATGCCGACGATCTCGCCGTGGCGGACCTCGAAGGAGATGTCCTCGAAGGCGCCGGCGCGGGACAGGCCGCGCACGGTCAGCGCCACGCCGCCGATCTTCGTCGTCTCCTTGTGCATGTAGTCCTGGTGCGGGCGGCCGATCATCAGCCGGATGATCTCGGCGTCGGTCAGCTCGCCGATGCCGGCGGTGCGGACCTTGGAGCCGTCGCGGAAGATCGTCACCCGGTCGCAGAGCGCGCGGACCTCCTCCAGCCGGTGGCTGATGAAGACGATGCTGCGGCCCTCGTCGCGCAGGCGCCGGGCGATCTTGAACAGGGTGGCGACCTCGTTCGGGGTCAGCGGCGCGGTCGGCTCGTCCATGATGATGAGCCGACTGTCGGAGGCCAGCGCGCGGGCGATCTCGACCATCTGCTGGTCGGCGATCGACAGGCCGCGCATCGGGCGGGTGACGTCGATCTTCACCCCGAGCAGGTCCATGTAGCGCCGGGCGTCGCGGGTCATCGCCGCCCAGGGCACGCGGCCGAGCGGGCCGCCGTCGTCGCGGCCGAGCACGAGGTTCTCGGCGACGGAGAGGTCGGGGAAGGAGATCGGCTCCTGGTGGATCAGGGTGATGCCGCGGGCCTGGGCCACGACCGGGCTGGCGATGTCGACGACCTCGCCGTTCAGCGCGATGGTCCCGGTGGTGGGGCGGTGCACGCCGGCGAGGATCTTGGCGAAGGTCGACTTGCCGGCGCCGTTCTCGCCGAGCAGCGCGTGGATCTCGCCACCGCGCAGGTCGAGGTCGACCTCGCGCAGCACCTCGACCCCGGCGAAGCTCTTGCCGACGCCGCGCGCCGCGATCAGCGGCGTCTCGGACTGGGCCGGGGCGGAACGGTCCATCGCCGGGTCAGGCGGCGGGGACGGGCGCGTCCGCGTCGATCAGGCCCTTCGCCTTGAGGTCGGACCAGAAGGCGGCGGGGATCGCGGCGGCGAAGGCGGCGAGGTTGGCGGTGATCTCCTCGGGCCGGGCGGCGCCGGGGATGATCGCGGCGACGGCCGGGTGGGCCAGCGGGAACGCCATCGCGGCGGAGCCGAGTGCGACGCCATGCGCGTCGCAGACCGCCTCGATGGCGCGGACCTTGGCCTGGACCGCCTCGGGCGCGGCGGCGTAGCCGTAGGTCGCGCCGCTGCGCGAGCCGGTGACGAGGATGCCCGAGGCGAAGGGCGCGCCGATGATGACGCTGACGTTGCGCTTGACGCAGGCGGCCATGCCGGTGTGCAGCGAGGCCTGGTCGAGCAGGGTGTAGGGCATCGCCACGATGACGAAGTCGAGATCGACGCGGGTCGCGGTCTCCTCCAGCGATTCCTTCGTGTTGATGCCCATGCCGTAGGCCTTGATGTCGCCCGAGGCCTTCAGCTCCTGCAGCGCCTTCATGCCGCTGTCGGCGAGCGTCGCGGTGTGGCGCTCGAGCTGATCCCCGACATATTGCAGGTCGAGGTCGTGGATCACCAGCGCGTCGACGGTGTCGAGCGCGAGCCGCTGCAGCGCCTGCTCGTAGGAGCGCATGATGCCGTCGTAGGAATAGTCGAAACTGACCTCGAAGTTCAGCCCGCCCTTCCAGGGATCGCGGTCGAAGCTCGCCGGGTCCTTCGGCCGGTGCAGGGTGCGGCCGACCTTGGTGGTGATCTGGAATTCGCCGCGCGGCCTGGTCCGCAGGAAGCCGCCGATGCGGTGTTCGCTGAGGCCGCGGCCATACCACGGCGCGGTGTCGTAGTAGCGCACGCCGCCGTCCCAGGCCGCGTCGAGCGTCGCGCGCGACACCGCCTCGTCGACCGGGCCGAACAGCTCGCCGAGATGGGCCGAGCCGAAGCCGAACACCGGCAGTTCGAGATCGGTTGCGCCGATGCGACGGCGGGTCGAAACAGTCAGCGGCATCTTGGCCTCCCCCATGTCCTTCGGCGGCTGTCCCGCCTTTGCGGGGCAATTTGTCAGACAGAAATTTGTTTGACAAGTTGAAATCCGCTGGGCAGAACGGAAAGAAAAGCGCCCCCGGCGATGTCCCGCGGGCGCAGGGGGAGACCGGATCCGGCCATGCAGATCGGCGGCGCCTACCCGATGCTCTACGCGTTCTTCGACGACGGCGGCGCGCTGCGCCGCGCGGCGTTCGAGCGCCAGGTCGAGGCGACCGTCGCATCCGGCGCTGCCGGCGTCGCGGCGCTGGGGCTGGGGACCGAGGTGGCGAAGCTCGGCCGCGAGGAGCGCCGCGCGGTGGTCGGCTGGACCGTCGCCGCCCTGGCCGGGCGGCTGCCGCTGGCGATCACCATTCCCGGCGACGCGCTGCCCGATACCGTCGAGTTCGCCCGCTTCGCGCGCGGCGCCGGCGCCGACTGGCTGATCCTGCAGCCGCCGCGCCCGCCGATCGGCGCGGCCGACCTGCTGCGGTTCTTCGGGGCGGTCGCCGATGCGGTCGACTGCCCGGTCGGCGTGCAGAACGCGCCGGAGTTTCTCGGCGTCGGGCTGACGCCGGCCGAGCTGGCGGCGCTGCGCGCCGCGCATCCGAACGTGACGGTGGTGAAGGCCGAATGCGCGGCCTCGGCGATCCCCGAGCTGATCGCCGCGGTCGGACCTTCGATGAAGGTGTTCAACGGCCGCGCCGGGATCGAGCTGACCGACAACATGCGCGCGGGCGCGCATGGCATGATCCCCGGCGTCGAGACCATCGACGCGCAGGTGCGGATCATGGCGGCGATGGCGCGTGGCGACGAGGCCGAGGCGGAGGCCGAATACCGCCGCATCCTGCCCGCGCTCGCCTTCGCGATGCAGAGCCTCGCGACCTTCACGCTCTACGGCAAGCGCATCGCCGCGCGCCGGCTCGGGATCGAGCCCTCCGAGGCGCGCGCGCCCGCGGACCGCCCCACCGCCGCGGGCCTCGCCTGGGCCGACCGCTACGCCGCCGAACTCGGGCCGCTGCCCGGCTGAGAGGAGGACCGCCATGCCCCGCATCACCGACGTGAGGACGACGATCTGGGAATGGATCGGCCCGGTCGCGCCGATGCCGCCGCATTTCTGCACCACCGCCGCCGATATGGTCGCGGACGTGACCGGCGCGATCGCGGGCTTTCGTTTCCTCGGCTGGCTGGTGGTCGAGATCGAGCTCGACGACGGCACGGTCGGCATCGGCAACGCCGCGCTGGCGCCGCATGCGACCAAGGTGGTGATCGACACCTATCTCAGGCCGTTGCTGATCGGGACCGACCCGCTCGACAGCGAATACATCTGGGCCTCGATGTACCGCCGCACCCTGCCCTGGGGGCGCAAGGGGATCGGGATGACCGCGATCAGCGCGGTCGATCTGGCGGTCTGGGACGCCAAGGGCAAGCTGCTCGGCCAGCCGGTGTTTCGCCTGCTCGGCGGCCGCACCAAGCCGAAGATCCCGGTCTACGCCAGCCGGCTCTACAGCCAGCCGCTCGATACTTTGTTCACAGAGGCCAAGGCCTATGCCGACGAGGGCTTCTCCGCGATCAAGCTGCGCTTCGGCTGGGGGCCGAAGGACGGCGTTGCGGGGATCGCGAAGAACCTCGACCTGGTGCGGACCGCGCGCGAGGCGGTCGGGCCGGATGTGGACCTGATGGCCGACTGCTACATGGGCTGGACGCTGGAATACGCCCGCCGGATGGTGCGCGCGCTGGAGCCGTTCGACCTGCGCTGGCTGGAGGAGCCGGTGATCGCCGACGACCTCGCCGGCTACGCCGAGCTGCGCGCGATGGGCCGCGTGCCGATCTCCGGCGGCGAGCATGAGTATACGCTGCACGGCTTCCGCCAGGCGCTGGATCTGAAGGCCTACGACGTGGTGCAGTTCGACGTGAACCGGGTCGGCGGGATCACCGCGGCGAAGAAGATCGCCGATCTCTGCGAAGCCCACGACATCCCGGTGATCCCGCACGCCGGGCAGATGCACAACTACCACGTCACCATGTCGAGCTACGCGGCGCCCATCGCGGAGTATTTCCCGAAGGTGCCGGTCGAGGTCGGCAACGAGCTGTTCTGGTACGTCTTCGACGGCGAGCCGGTGGCCGAGAACGGCTTCATCGACCTCGCCGACGACCGGCCGGGCTTCGGGCTGACGCTGCGCACGCCCGATCCCGCCGAATTCAAGCTCACGCGCTGAAAGGAGGGACCCATGCCCGATTTCCCGATCATCGACACGCATCTGCACGTCTGGGACCCGGCGCGGCTGCGCTATTCCTGGATCAAGGGCAATCCGCTGTTCGACAAGCCCTATCATGTCGAGGACTACGCCCGCGACCTCGGCGAGGTCGAGGTCGAGGCGATGGTCTTCGTCGAATGCTACGCCGATTTCGACGCCGAGCGCGGCCAGTATCTCGAGGAGGTCGAATTCGTCGAGGACGAGGCGAGGCGCGACCCGCGGCTGAAGGCCATCGTGCCGATGGCGCCGCTGGAGAAGGGCCGCGGCGCCGCGCCGATCCTCGAGGCGATGGCGCGGGACCATCCGATGGTCCGCGGCATCCGCCGCATCGTCGAGTTCGACGCCGACCCGCGCGCCCTGACGCTGAGCGACGGCTTCGTCGAGGGGGTGAACCTGCTCGAGGAGTTCGGCTACCATTTCGAGATCAACGTCAACCACACCCAGATGGGCATCGTGCGCGAGTTCGTCCGGCGGATCCCGAACGTGCCGATGATCCTCGACCACTGCGGCAAGCCGGGCATCGCCGAGGGCGCGATCGCGCAGTATCGCGCCGACGTCACCGAGCTGGCGCAGCATCCGAACCTGTGGATCAAGCTCTCCGACCTGCCGGTCGAGGCCGACCATGCGCACTGGAGCGAAGGCGACCTGCGCCCCTACATCAACGCGACGCTCGACACCTTCGGCCCGGACCGGGTGATCTACGCCGGCGACTATCCGGTCTGCTTGCAGGCGACCTCGCTGCCGCGCTGGGTCGAGGTGCTCGACCGCGCGCTCGCCGGGCTGAGCGAGGACGAGCGGCGCCGGATCTACCGCGACAACGCCAACGCCTTCTACCGCCTCGGGCTCTGAGCGCCGGCATGGGCGCGCCGCGCGACAGGCCGGAGGCGGCGGGCAAGGGGCCGGAGGCGTTCACCGACCTCGTCGCCGCCGGCCGCGCGGCCGGGGAGGCGCGCGGGTTCGGCGGCGGCGCGCTCGACCGCCAGTCGATCTCCGAGCAGGTGGCGAACCGGATCATGGGCATGATCAAGTCGGGCAACCTGCGCCCCGGCGACCGGCTGCCGACCGAGGCGCAGATGGGCATCGCCTTCGGCATCAGCCGCCCGCCGCTGCGCGAGGCGCTGAAGGCGCTGACGCTGATGCGGGTGCTGGAGAGCCGGCAGGGCGGGCGCTACACCGTGACCGAACTGTCGCCCAGCCGGCTGATCGCGCCGTTCAACATCATCCTCGGCAGCAGCGACTACGACGTGGTCGAGCATTTCGAGGCGCGCGCGGTGGTGGATCTGGATCTGGTGCGGCTGTGCGCGCTGCGCGCCGGGCGCGAGGCGAAGGCGCGGATCCTGAAGCTGGCGGTCGACGGCCGGGCGTTCCACGACGATCCGGTGGCGTTCCGGCTCTCGGATCTCGAGTACCACCGGCAGGTCTATCTCGGAGCCGGAAACCGCCTGCTGTCGGCGCTGGCCGAGGCGCTCTACGACATGGGGCTCGACCTGCGCCGCGGCGCCAGCGCGCTGCCCGGCGTGATCGAGGCGAGCGTGCGCCAGCATGTCGAGGTGGCCGAGGCCATCGTCGCCGGCGACGCCGCGGCGGCGGTCGAGGCCTACCGGCGGCATCTCGAGCATGTGCGCGACACCACCGTCGAGATGATCCGGATCGAGGCGGCGGCGGGGGCGGTCTGACCGCATCCTTCGCTCGATCGCCGCCGATCGAGGTTCTCTCCCGCCCCGGGGCGTCGGCTGGAGCGCAAGCGGAAGCCGAGGGGCGCCGGGCGTCCCCGTGCGGTCGCAATCGGGCCGCGCCGGCCTGGCGGGCGCGGAAACGCGCCCGCGTCACGCCGAACGCACGCTGCCGAGATATCGGCGCAGGTCTCCGGGGTGAGGATGAAGGCGACGGCCCGCCCGCGTCCTTGCGTTCCTGCGAAAGAACCGCACCATCAAGGCCCGGGATCAGACACCTGGGCCTTGGTCATTTCGCCGGGACCCCGCCAGATCACCGCCAGCGTCACGAACGCGATGGGCGGTGTGAGCCCGGAAGACCTCGACGCCAAGGGTCCGGGTGTGGGCGAGAGGGCGCTCCGCACCCGGACCGATGATCAGTTCGCCGCCGCCGCCTTCGCTTCGCTGAGCCAGCCATCGACCAGGGACTCGTGCCCGGCGACCCATTCGTCGGCATGGCGCTCGAGGTCGGCCGGCCTGCTCTCGCCCTGATACATCTTGGCGTTCTGCGCGAAGATGTCGTCGAGCGGGATGCTCATCACCTCGAAGAGCTTCGCGACCGCAGGATTGTCGGCGAGGAAGGCGTCGTTCGCGACCACGCGGATGTCGTTCGCCGGCCAGCCCATGTTGCAGGGATTGTCGGCGCAGCCCTTCACGTCCGGCACGGAGATGAACTCGGCCATGTCCTGCTGGTCGTCCGGCAGCGCCGCGGAGTGGACCTGCAGCCAGACGACGTCCTCGTCGGGCTTCAGGAGGCCCACCGTCCAGTTCGGCGTCCAGGTGTAGAAGAGGATCGGCTGGCCCTGCTCGAACCGGCTGATCGCGTCGGCCATCGATGCCGAGTAGGCGGCCTGGATCTGGTGGACGGTGTCCTTGAGCCCGTAGGCCTCCATCTGATGCGTGATGGTGAGCTCGCAGCCCCAGCCCGGCGGGCATGCGACGAGGTCCGCCTTGCCGTCGCCGTCGCTGTCGAAGAGCTTCGCCTTCTCGGGGTCCTTGAGGTCCTCGATGAACTTGATGCCCTCGGCGTCGGCGGTCTTCTTGTCGATCAGGTAGCCCTGCAGGGCGCCGCCCCTCGCGACATAGCCGACCGGGCTCGCCTTCCCTTCGACGTCGGGCAGGTAGCTGTTGTGCAGCGGGAACCAGCCGCTGGCCCAGAAATCGACGTCGCCCTGCCCGACCGCCTGGTAGAAGGGCGGATTGTCGAGCGCCATCGGCTGGTCGACGGTGTAGCCGAGGCGCTCGATCACCTTCCGGTAGACCTGCGCCTGGAACCACTCGGTATCCCAGGTCGGCTGCGCCATGCGAACGGTCTTGCCCTCGCCGGGCAGATCCTGCGCGAGACCGGGAGCCGCGGCGCAGAGAGCGAGCGCGGATCCGAGGGCCAGCGACAAGGTGAGTCGTTTCATTGGGTTTTCCTCCTCTGTTGAATGGGCTTTCCGACCGGTTCCGGTCATTCCCTTCCGGACGCGGCCCGGCGACGCGGCAGGGTATCGTCGGCCAGGGCCTGGGTGATGCGGTCGAGGACGATCGCCATCAGCACGATGCCGAGGCCGCCGATGCTGGCGTAGCCGACGTCGAGCCGCCCGAGGCCGGTGTAGACGGTGAGCCCGAGGCCGCCCGCGCCGATCAGCGCGCCGATGACCACCATCGAGAGCGCCAGCATCAGCGTCTGGTTCACGCCGGTCATGATCGTGCGGAGCGCCAGCGGCAGCTGGATCTCCCAGAGGACCTGGCGCCGGGTCGATCCGAAGGCCTGGCCGGCCTCGATGAGTTCGGTCTGCACCTGGCGGATGCCGAGGTTGGTCAGGCGCACCAGGGGCGGCAGCGCGAAGATGATGGTGGCGATCACCGCCGGCACGATGCCGACGCCGAAGAGCATGACGATCGGCACGAGATACACGAACGAGGGGATCGTCTGCATGATGTCGAGGATCGGCCTGAGCACCGCCGCCCAGCGGTCGCTGCGCGCGGCGAGGATGCCGAGCGGGATGCCGATCAGCACGCAGAAGACCACGGCGGTCACCACCATCGCCAGCGTCACCATGGTCTCGGACCAGAGGCCGAGCCAGTCGAGAAGCAGGAGCGACCCGGCGGTGAAGAGCGCGAGACCCCGCCCGCCGGTGCGCAGTGCGGCGAAGGCCGCGAGCGCCAGGATGACGACGAAGGGGACCGCCAGCAGCAGGGTCTGCAGCCCGTCGAGAACGGTGGCGATCGGCCATTGCATCGCGCGGAAGGTCGGGCGGAGCGCCGGGATCATCCAGTCGCGCACCCCGGACTGGATCCACTGGTCGAGCGGCAGGATGCCGTAGGTGGACGGGCGCAGCATGTCGGCCGCGGATTGGATCGAGCTCCAGATCGCCATGACGGCCTATCCTTCCTGTGCGGGCGAAATGAGCGCGGCGATGTCCGCCACCCCGACCACGCCCTCGGGGGCGCCGTCCCTGCCGGCCACCAGCAGCGCGCCCCGGCAGGCGAGCGGCAGCACGTCGATCAGCTTGGCGCTGCCGTCGACGCGCTGCAGGCCCTCGGACCCGGCCGGGATGCCCGGGCTGCGGATCGCGGAGCGGACCGGCAGCACGCGGCCCCGGTCGACGTCGCGGATGAAGGCCGCGACATAGTCGTCGGCCGGCGCCAGGACGATCTCGGCCGGCGTGCCGACCTGCGAGAAGTGGCCATCCTTCATCACCGCGATCCGGTCGCCGAGCATCAGCGCCTCGTTGAGGTCGTGGGTGATGAAGATGATCGTGGTGTGGCGGCTGCGCTGCATCTCGAGGAGCTCGCGCTGCATGTCCTGCCGGATCAGCGGGTCGAGCGCGCCGAACGGCTCGTCCATCAGCAGGATCTCGGGGTCGAGCGCGAGCGCGCGTGCGATCCCGACGCGCTGCCGCATCCCGCCGCTCAGATCCCCCGGCAGGCGGTTCGCCCAGGCCTCGAGACCGACGCTCTCCAGCGTCTTCAGCGCCTTTTGGCGCCGCTCCGCGCGCGGAAGGTTGCGCATCTTCAGCCCGTACTCGGTGTTCTCGACCACCGTGCGGTGCGGAAGCAGCGCGAAGTGCTGGAAGACCATCGTGATCTTCTCCAGCCGCATCGCGCGGACCCGCTCGCCCGAGGCGGTGCAGATGTCCTCGCCGTCGATCAGCACCTCCCCCGCCGTCGGGGGCTGGAGCAGGTTCAGGCAGCGCACCAGCGTCGACTTGCCCGACCCCGACAGGCCCACGACCACGAAGATCTCGCCGGCGCCGACGCTGAAGGAGACGTCGTTAACTGCGATGACGCAGCCGCTGCGCTTCAGGATCTCCACCTTGTCGTGGCCCTCGCGCATCAGCCGGAGCGCCCGGTCGGTATCGGCGCCGAAGATCTTGCTGACGCCGCGCACCGCGATGCGCTCGATCCGGTCCTTCTGGCTCACGCCTGCCCCTTCCGCCATTCCGTCATCCCCGGACATCGCGCATCTCCAGCCGGCGCGGGAAACAGCCCGGGTGGCCCCCGATGCACGCCGGGACCCCAGCCACCGTCAGATCGCCATCACAAGGCGGAGTGCGTCGTAGATCGCCGCGTGCGTGTTGCGGGCGGAAACCGCGTCGCCGATGCGGAAGAGCGCGAACGCCCCTTCCGGATTGCGCACGACCGACTGCGGCGTCCCCGCGATCAGCTCCGCATGCGACACCGCGCCATGGTTGCGCGACATCGGCTTCAGTTGGAAATAGAGGTCATCGAGCGGCACGGTGCCATGGTTCACCACCACCTGGTCCACTTCACGCTCCTTCGCGACCCCGCCGTAGTCGCTTGCGACATGCGCGACCAGGACGTTGCCCCGCTTCTCGACCGCCGCGAGCCGGAAGGTGACGGTGAAGGTGGTGTCGAGCTTCTGCAGGCTGCGCATGTAGGGGACGAGGTTCATCGCCATCACCTCGGGCGCGAAGGTCCGGTCCGGCGTCATGATCTCCACCCTGGCGCCGGTCGCGGCGATGATCTCGGCGGCCTGCAGTCCGGCATGGTCGCCGGCGTCGTCGTAGACGAGCACGTTCCCGCCCGGCCTCGCGTCGCCCGAGAGGATATCCCAGGCCGAGACGACGAGCTCGTTGCCGCGCGCCAGCACCTCGGTGTGCGGCATCCCCCCGGTCGCGACGACGACCACGTCGGGGCTCTGGGCCAGCACGTCCTCCGCCTCGGCCCAGGCGTTGAAGCGGAAGCCGACGCCGAGCCGCTCGCACTCGGCCATCCGCCAGTCGATGATCGACAGCATCTCGCGCCGCCGCGGGCTCTGCGCCGTCAGCCGGATCTGGCCGCCGGCCCGGTCCGCCGCCTCGAAGACCGTGACCTCGTGCCCGCGCTCGCCGGCGACCCGCGCCGCCTCCATCCCCGCCGGCCCCGCGCCGACGACGACCACCCGCCGCCGCGTCTCGGCCCTGGCTGTGACATGCGGCATCGTCAGCTCGCGCCCGGTCGCGGGGTTGTGGATGCAGTAGGCGGCGCCGCCCTGGTAGATCCGGTCGAGGCAGTAGTTCGCCCCGACGCAGGGCCGGATGCGGTCCTCCTGCCCGGCGATGATCTTCCGGACGATGTGCGGGTCGGTCATGTGCGCGCGGGTCATGCCGACCATGTCGAGCTTGCCCGCGGCGATCGCGTGCCGCGCCGTCGCCACGTCGGGGATCTTCGCGGCATGGAACACCGGGAAGCCGGTGGCCGCCCGGATCTCGCCGGCGAAATCGAGATGCGGCGCGTTCGCCATGCCCTGGATCGGGATGACGTCGGTCAGCCCGGCGTCGGTGTCGATGTGGCCGCGCACCACGTTCAGGAAGTCGACGAGCCCGCTGTCGCGCAGCCGCCGCGAGATCTCGAGTCCGTCGGCGGCGCCGAAGCCGCCGGCCTGCATCTCGTCGCCGGTGTAGCGCAGGCCGACGATGAAGTCCGGCCCGACCCGCCGGCGGATCTCGCCGAGCACCTCGAAGGTGAAGCGAAGCCGGTTCTCCAGCGAGCCGCCATAGGGCGCCTCGAGGTCGTTGGTGAGCGGCGAGACGAACTGGTCGAGCAGGTGGCCGTAGGCCTCGAGCTCGATCCCGTCCATGCCGCCCGCCTGCATCCGCTCGGCGGCGTCGCCGAAGTCGCCGATGATCCGCTCGATGTCCCAGTCCTCGAGGCGCTTCGGGAAGGCCCGGTGCGACGCCTCGCGGGCGTGGGAGGGCGCGACGACCGGCAGCCAGTCGCCCTTGTCCCAGCGGGTGCGTCGGCCGAGATGGGTCAGCTGGATCATCACCGCCGCGCCATGCTCGTGGACAGCGTCGGTGAGCTCGCGCACCCACGGCACCACCTCGTCCTTGTAGGCGAGGATGTTGTTGAAGACCGGAGGGCTGTCCGGCGCCACCGCCGCCGACCCCGCCGTCATGGTCAGCGCGACCCCGCCTTTCGCCCGCTCCACCGTATAGGCGCGGTAGCGCTGCTTCGGCATCCCGTCCTCGGGATAGGCCGGCTCGTGCGAGGTGACGATGATGCGGTTCCTGAGCGTCAGGTGCTTGAGCCGGAACGGCTGGAGCAGCGGATCGGCTGGCATCTGGCGAGCGACCTCCGGCATGGGCTGCACCTCGCTACGACAGAATGTGCACATGTGTCAACGATAGAGCCATGAATGTACATTCCGCATTGAGAACCGCGCGGCATCTGGTATGTACGCGGTCATGGAACCGGCCATGGAACGGGTGGCGAGCGCGGGCGGTTGGCGAGGCTCTGCGGACGTGTGGCTCGCAGCGGCATACGACGCGCTGATGGAGTCGGGCATCGACGGCGTGAAGATCCTGCCGCTCGCGAAACGGCTGAACCTCTCCCGGACGAGCTTCTACTGGTTCTTCACCGACCGCGAGGCGCTGCTTTCGGCGCTGGTCGCCCGCTGGCGCGACAAGAACACCGGCAGCATCGTCGCGCGATCCGAGGCCTACGCCGAGACGATGGCCGAGGCGATGCTCAACGTCTTCGACTGCTGGCTCGACGTCGACCTCTTCGACTCGCGCTTCGAGTTCGCCATCCGCAGTTGGGCGATGCAGTCGGAAGCCATCCTCGCCGAGGTGCGCGAGGCCGACCGCATCCGCATCGCCGCGCTGACCCGGATGCTCATGCGCTTCGGCCACGACGCGATCGGGGCCGACGTCCGCGCCCGCACCGTCTATCTCGTGCAGATCGGCTACATCACCATGCAGTCGCAGGAGACCACCGAGGTGCGGCTGCAACGGATCCCCGAGTATGTGTCGATCTTCACCGGGCAGGCCCCGCAGGCCCGCGAGATGCAGCGTTTCCGCGCACGGAACAAGCTTCAGCCGGCGGCCGGCAATCCCTGACGGGCCGCGGCGGCTCCTCAGCACTTCATGCTCCCGGTCTTCTCCAGCGCAGCGGTCAGGCCAGCGCCCACCGCCTCGCGGAACCCGCCCGCCAGCATCGCTTCGATCGCCGCCGCGGTGACGCCGCGGTAGTCCAGGAAGGCGGCCACCGTCCCGGCCGGATCCTCCCCGCTCTTCTCGAAGATGCGCCCCGTTCCGACCAGCAGCCCGACCACGGCGCGGCGGGCAACCTCCTGCGGGATGCCGCGGGCGATCGCATCCTCCATCATCGTCCGCGCCAGCAACGCCGGATACGCCGGCCCGGCGCCGGAGAGCCCAGTGAGATAGTCGATCGCCGCCTCGCTTTCGACTTCGTCCTGCGTTCCGCAGGCCTCGAGGATGCGTCGGACCAGCTGCCGGTCGGCGTCCGTGACCCCGGCGCCCGCGGTCCACGGCGTATAGGACTGGCCGACCTCCGCCGCCGCGT
>CAYTMB010000002.1:0-2081 GCA_964438465.1 uncultured Rhodovulum sp.
ACCATGAACGGGTCGGGCAGCGGCCGGGTCACGCCGCCGGCGGTGATCTGGCGCTCGGCCATCGCTTCGAGGAGGGCGGACTGCACCTTGGGCGGGGCGCGGTTGATCTCGTCGACCAGGACGAGGCCGTGGAACAGCGGTCCGGGGATGAAGTCGAAGCGGCCGTCGTCGGGGCGGAACACCTGGGTTCCGGTCATGTCGGAGGGCATCAGGTCGGGCGTGCACTGGATGCGGCCGAAGCTGGCGTCGAGGCCGGCGGCGAGGGCCTTGACGGCGCGGGTCTTGGCGAGGCCGGGAGGGCCCTCGATCAGCAGATGCCCGCCGGCGAGGGCGCCGATGGCCAGCCGCTCGACCAGCCGCTCGTGGCCGACGAGGCGCGATGCGATTGCGTCGACGAGGCGCGCGATGGGGCCGAGGGGGTCGACGATCCCTTGCTGCAGCGTCACGCCGTCCTCCCCGTCAACATGACGCGCGACATTGGCATGGGGTCGCCGCGGGCGCCAGCGGCCCGGTTCTCAGACTTTAGGTTGAAACGCGCGGCCCCGCCGGACCAGTGCGCGGGCGTGGTCGGTGACGCCATTGGCGACGGTGCGGCGAGCCCGGATATTGCGCCCCGCGGTCGCGCCGCCGCGGTGGCGGTCCCGGCGCCGGCCCGGGATCGGGGCGCCCTGCGCGAGCGGAGCCTGCGCGGGGGCGCGCGCTCTCGCTCCGGGCGCCCCGGGCCACTGCGCGACCGGCCCCGCGGGGAGCGCCGGCCCGACACGGGCGCCGACGACCGTGCGCTCCTTCAGGCGCCCGGTGCGGAACTGCGCCTCGCGGCTCGGGAAGCGGTTCTTCGCGGGGCGGAGGTCGGCGCCAGCGCGCCCGCCCGACACGTCTCCGGCGCAGCGGGTCCCTGTCCGTACGCGGTACGCCGGCCCGACGACTACTTATTATTCCGGAGGCGTCCGCAATTAATCTCAAGGTGGAACCGATTTGCGATTCCGACATTGGTGGGCATGGTCACGCGCTACTACTTCCATCTCGTCGATAGCCAGAACGTCATATGCGACGATCTGGGAGTCCTCGCGACCGACCTCGCGCATGCCCATCGCGCCGCGGCGGAGATCGTCGAGGAGTTCAAGCTCGAGCAGGCCCATCGTCTGGGAGAATGGAAGGATTGGAAACTGGTTGTGACGGAGGAGTCGGCTCAGTTCGCGCTTGTGCTCCCGCTCGTTCCCGATCCGGGGAGCCTGATCCGGCCCTACAATTGAATGCGCGAATCGAATGCGCGGCGCGAAGAACCTCGCGCCGCGCATCGATATGCGCTCGATCAGCTCGAAGACAGGATCACTCCAGCGGCGCGATCCCGGGATCGACCATGCTCGAGGAGTAGAGGTAGGCCACTTCGGTTCGATTCCGGGCCTTCAGCTTCTTCATTATCGCGCGAACGTGAACCTTGACCGTGCTCTCGCACATGTTGAGTTCATAGGCGATGATCTTGTTCGGCTTTCCCTGGCGAATCGCTTCGACGACCTGCAACTGGCGCCCGGTCAGGAACCCCGGTCCCTCCGAAGCCTTGTGCGCGCTGTCGGAGAGCGAACAGAGGCAGCTCATCGGCACGAACGTGCCGCCCGCGCAGACGAGGCGAAGCGCCTGAACGGCGACGCCGGTCGAGACGCTGGTCGGAATGAAGCCGTGGATCCCGATCTTCAGCAGTTCCAGAATCTGATGTCCGGGACGATCGTTCGACTGCACGACGATCGGAACCGAGGCGAGCGGGTCGTGCGCCGGGATGTGGAGCTCGGAGAGGCTCCCCGGCAGCCGCGCGCCGTCCGGAATGGACAACAGGATCACCTCCGGCAGCACGTTCTGCCCGGAACGAAGCCAATCCCGCAGGTTCGCGGCGCAAACGACGCGCATTTGCGCGCTCGATTCGATAAAGCCTTGAAGCAACTGGCGCAAAAGCGGTCGCTCATCGACGATTAGCACTAAAGGAGCGAAGCGCGCATTCGGGGAAGGTAACTCACCCGACTCAATTTCAGGAACTGACGCAATATCCGTATGCCTCATGGTTGAAGCACTCCTTCTTCCCCACCCAA
>CAYTMB010000002.1:2181-34913 GCA_964438465.1 uncultured Rhodovulum sp.
TCCTTCTTCCCCACCCAACCTTTGGCAGGCTAACTTGCCCGATATCGTCCGTGTTGCGAAGAAGGAGAATTCGATCCTTCTTCCCCACCCAACCTTTGGTGGGCCAACCCGCCCAATATCGTCCATGTCACGAAGAAGGACAGTTCGCGCCTTCTTCCCCACTCGCCCGCTGGCAGGCTAACCCGCGCTGACCCCTCAGGCAAGGTGTTAATCATAACGCTTAGTGAGTATAAAATCTGCGAGAGCGCAGGCCGCCGTTCGATGTAATTTGACTGCTGCTTGACCGCTCGCGGGAAAAGTATGTTGTTATTTGTCGTAATACGATCATAGGCTCATCTCTGAGGAGAAAAGTTCTGTTCAGTATTATCCCGGCGGCAGGATGACCGATCCGACGGTCATCGGCAAGTGCGATCAGAAGATCTTCATATTTAAGCATCGATAAACCAAGATATGTGGGGGGCGAATACGCAGGCGAGAACTCGCGGCGCTCGCGCCCCCGGGGCGCGATACCTTCGTCGTCGTCGCATTTGCCGATGGTCCCGCAGACCACGGGGAACAGGGTTCTCCGGCGGCGGGCGCCGGATGCGCCGCGCGCCCCGCGGGTCCGCCACTCGGGCGACATGCTCCGGCAGCGCCGCGGGGCCGGAGTTCCGGGGCGGGGTGTCGGCCGTCGGGTTCGTGGCGGCGCCTCCGAATCGACCCGGGGCGGCGAATCGGAGATTCCGCCACATCCGCCCGTCACATGGGTTCGGAGCCCTGCCGATCACCGAACACTCGTCGTGAAATCACTGGCGACATGCCGTCAACCGATGGAAGCCGAAGCGGCCGGCGTCTCCGGATTGCAGGCGGAGAGGACCCCGGCGACCGCCTCGCGGATCTCCCGGTCGAACCGATCGGCCGAGAACCTCTGCGCGTTGTGGCGGCAGGCTTCGGGACTGATTGCTCCGTCGCTTCGCTCGAAGCGGTCGATCGCGTCGCGGAGCGCCTCGGCGGACTGCTCGGCGAACAGGACCCCGGTGGCTTGCTCGGATCCGAGCGGTCTGACGATGTCCCGCGCGCCGCCGCGCCCGAAGGCGATGACCGGCGTGCCGCAAGCCTGCGCCTCGGCGAGCGCGATGCCGAAGTCCTCGCATCCCGCGAAGACCATCGCCTTGGCGTTGCGGACCGCGTCGACATAGGCGTCGCGCTCGAGATAGCCGGTGAACCTGATATTCGGCGCGGCGAACGCGCGACGCAGGTCGGATTGCTGCCCCTCGCCAACCACCAGGAGCTGGCGGTCCGGCATGTCGCGGAAGGCGCGCAGAACGAGATCGGTCCGCTTGTAGGGCGCGAGGAAGCTCGCCGCCACATAGTAGTCGGCCTTCTGCGGCGTGTAGGGCATCTCTTCGACTTCGACGGGCGGGTGGATGACGGTCGCGTCCCGCCCGTAGATTCGGCGAATGCGGGCACGCACATATTCCGAATTTGCGGCCATCGCGTTCGGGCCGTGCGCGGTCCGCGCGTCCCAGATGCGCAGCCGATGCAGAAAATGCCGGTACAGCAGCCCTTTTGGCCCGAAACCGAGGCCGGCCTGGTCGATGTAGGTGAACTGTTCGTCCCAGGCGTAGCGCGGCGGGCTGTGGACGTAGCACAGGTGCGGCTGGTCCGGGCGCGTCAGCACGCCGCGCGCGAAGGCGGCCGATGAAGACAGCACCAGATCGAACTGGGTCACGTCGAACTGTTCGATGAAAAACGGGCAAAGCGGAAAAAGAGCCCGGTAGTACCGGCGGACTCCCGGCCAGCGGTTCATCGGGGATGTGTGGAATTTTGTTCCGGGAAAGTGCCGGGATTTCACCTCAGGCTCAAGAAAATCGAACAGCGTAAACACCTCGGCGCGCGGGAAGAGCCCGCAGAACCGGGCAAGGACGCGTTCGCCGCCGCGAAAATCCGGGCACCAGTCATGTACGATCGCGACCTTGAGATCCTGAAGGGCAGGGACGGTGGTCGGCTCGACGGGCTGCGAGTCGACCGCCAGCGCCGATTGCAATCGAAACATCGGCCTCTCCTCCGGTTCTCACAACGCGACGGGCTCCGTGATTGGCGAGCATCCGCCGCCGCCGTCCCCGACGGACCCCCGCCAGCGGCCGTCTCCCATCCTCCCTTCGGCGCGGGATGCTCCCCCCGGCGACGGAGGCCTCCTCCCTCTGGCCGGCGCCCGGCGCCTTTCAGCACCGCCCGCGTCTTCGTCGCGCGCCCGCAAGGTGGGTCGGTGCATGCTCGGGAGTGGCGCAGTGAAGCTTGGAATGGTGGGCGCGGCGCGGCGCGGGGCCAGGTCGGGATCGAACCGTCTCGTGGCGCTTGCGCTGATCGCGGTTTTGCTGGCGACGCCGCTCGCGGCGCAGAGCGAATACACGCTCGGGCCCGAAGACCGCATCCGCCTGAAAGTGTTCGAATGGCGCGCATCGCGCGACGAGACCTTCAGCTGGGAGGCGCTCAACGACGAATACGCGCTGGGGAGCGCCGGTGAGCTGTCCCTGCCGCTGGTCGGACAGATCCAGGCCGCCGGCGTCACCCGCGACGAACTTGCGTCGCGCATCAGCGAGCAGCTCGCCGAGCGCATGGGCCTCGGCCGCAGACCGACCGTCGCGGTCGAGATCGTCGAATACCGGCCGTTCTACATCGTCGGCGCCGTCGCGGCGCCCGGGGCGTATCCGTACAAGCCCGGCCTGACCATGCTCAAGGCGCTCAGCCTCGCCGGCGGTCTGTCGACCGGCTCGGACGGCGACCGCCGCGCCGTCATTTCCGATCAAGGCGACCTGGAGGTGCTTCTCCTCGACCGCGACGCCGCGCGCGCCAGGATCGCCCGGCTTCAGGCCGAGCTTTCCGATGCGGAGGCGGTCGAGACCCCGCCGGAACTCGCCGGCCGGATCGCCGAGGCGTCCGTGGCGCAGCTGATCAGGCAGGAGCAGGCGATCTTCGCGGCGCGGCGCGAGGCCTATCGGACGAGGCTGGCCGTGCTCGAGCAGCTGCACACCGACCTGCAGACGGAAGTTCCGGCGCAACGGGCCATGCTCGAAAACGTCGAGTTGCAGGCCAGGTCGCTGCGCGAGGACCTCGAGACGATCAGCGGCGTCGTGACGATGATGCAGGCGCGCGGCATGGAGCGCGAGATCGCCAAGCTCGACGGCGAACGCCTGCGCGGGGAAACGAGCCTGCTGCGGGTGCAGCAGGAAGTGAGCCGGGCCGAACTCGCCATCATCGAGCTGCGAACGCAACGGGCGCAGGATCTCGTGGCGGAACTGCGCCAGACGCAGGCGCAGCTCGATCAGATGGAACGAAAGATCGACACGGCGGATGAGCTGATCGACGAGGCGCAGAGCAGCGACTCCCTCTCGCTTTCGCCGGGAAGGCGGCGCGTGACGCCGGTGTATTCGATGGTCAGGGAGCAGGGCGGGCGTCTGGTGGAGCTCCCCGCCGGAGAGACCACCGCCATCGAGCCGGGCGACGCGATCAAGGTCGAACTCCGTCGTCGGCCGGACGGAGCCGCCGACGCCGAGATGTAGTCGGTCCGGGCGCCGAGGGCCTGCTGGCCTGTTCGGAATCCCGGCGCGGCGACGCTACCCAGCGGCCTCGATCTTCTGTATGCTCCGGGCGCGAAATCAGGCGATACGGGTGCCGGATTGTTTCTGAGCGCGATCTTGTTCGGGATGCTCGGCGTCTTGATCGGTCTCAGGTACCGCGTACCGGCCCTGGTGCTCGGGACTTGCGCCGCCATCGCCTGGGGGCTGATCGACGGCTGGCTCGGACAGCAGTCCCTGGGCCAGGTGGTGGTGCGGGTGATCGTGCTCGCGTTCATACTGCAGGCCGGATTCCTGGGCGGCGTCGCAGTGCGGGCGCGGGCGGGAAGGTGAAGGTCCGAGACCGCCGCGCGGGACTTCAGGCGGCGTCGTCAAACTTGGCGAGCACGGAAATCGTCTTGAACATGATCTTCAGGTCGAGCCAGAGCGACCACGACCGGACGTAACGCTCGTCGAGGGCGACGCGCTGGTTGTAGTCGAGCGAGCTGCGGCCGCTGACCTGCCAGAGCCCGGTCATGCCGGGTCGGGCCGAAAGATAGAGCAGGGCCTTCGCGCCATAGCGCTCCAGTTCTTCCGAAACCACGGGGCGGGGTCCGACGCAGCTCATCTCGCCCCGGAGCACGTTCAGCAACTGCGGCAGTTCGTCGAGACTGGACTTGCGGAGCATCCTGCCGACGAAGGTGATGCGGGGATCGTTGCGCAGCTTCTGGGTCTCGATCCACTCCCGCTCGGCCTCGGGATTCGCCTGAAAATGGCGCCGCAGGACTTCGTCGGGGTCGCGGACCATCGAACGGAACTTGTGGCAGTTGAAGAGCTTGCGCTTGAAGCCGACGCGCGGGTGCGCGAAAAAAACCGGTCGGCCCATCGTGACCAGGATCAGCAGGACGATCAGCAGGGTGATCGGCGCCAGGAGCACGATCGAGGTTGCGGCGACGACCAGATCGACCCCCCGCTTGAGCGACCCGCCGAGCGGCCGGTCATCCGAGGAGTTGCTGCCGCCGACGGCGACGCTCTCGGAGCCGCCCCTTCGGACCACATCGAACATTGCGCTCAAGGCGCGCGCAGACGCCTGGGACGCGGTCTTCGGCAAAGGAGAAGGGATATCAGCCACTGATGCCTCCAACCTGTCCCGTCGCCCCGCCCTGGCCATCAGGCAATCCGTGAGGCGACGACCGCCGGGACAGGATCAGTTTCGCGGTAACGCCGATGAGGGCAAGTGTTGCAAAGGATGTACTCCGGTCATCGGATTGGATGAACTGCAACCCTGTTTGCGCCCGATCGCCGCCGCCGGCGGCTGGGTCGCGGCGTCTTGGTCAGCACCACCCCGAGCAGCGGCGCGCCCAGGGCGTCCGAAATCCGGACGGCTTCGCCGACGGCGTCGACCGGGGTCGAGCCCCATTCCGCGAGGACTATGACGAAGTCGAGCGCCGGCAGCGTCGGCAGGACGTCGATCGCTTTTTCGATCGGCGGCAAATCCACGATCACCACCTCATACGGCGGCTGGAAGTCCGTCCACGACCGCTTGTGGCCGGCCTGGCGCGGCGAATGGTCCGGACCCGCGTCCGACCGTGCGGGCAGCATGTCGAACCAGCCCTCGTGCCGCAGGGGCTGCGACGTGCCGGTGGCGGTTGGCCGGTCGCCCCCCTCCGCGGCGGCCGCAGGCTGCCGCGGGAACGCCTCGCTGAGGCCGGCGCGATGCGGGTCGCAGTCGACGACAAGGGTCCGGTAGCCGGCGTCGACGCATGTCAGGCCAAGTCCGAGGGTGGTCACGCTCTTGCCCTCGCCGCGCAGCGCCGAGGTGACGCCTATGGCGACGGCGCCGTCGGCCTTCGCGTTGACCCGGATGACCGTCTTCAGCCGCGTCAGCGCCTGAGCGAACCTGGACGCGGGATCGACCACCCCATGCGCCAGCTTGTTCCGATCCCTGTGCCAGGCGGACATGAGCGGAATCTCGGCGATGCAGTCGACGCCCAGATCGGCCCGGATTTGCCTGGCCGAACGCACGGATCCGTCGAGGCTCTGGCGCGTGAAGGCGATGCCCAGACCGACGAGCAGACCCGCCAGGCCCCCGAACGCCAACATGATCTTGGTGCGCGGGTGGCTCTTCTCGAAGGGCTCCGCCGCCGGGGTGATCACGCGGATGGACGAGTAGGGGTATGACTGGTGCTGCATCGAGGAGGTGAACGCCTCGAGCACGCTTCCATAGAGCTTGCGGTAGGTGTCCGCCGTCGCCTCCAGCTCCTCCAGCGTGGGCTCCTCCGGCGCGTCGCTGGCGGAAGGGTCGCCGGAAGTGATGGCGGAGAGATCGACCGGCTCGGTTTCCGGAATGCCGTAGTCGTAATGCGCGCGGAAGGTCTGGGCCGCCTGGGTCGCGACGTTGAGTTTCCGCCGCAGCTCGTTGAGCCGTCCTTCGAGCCAGGCGTTGCCCTGCTGGATCGCGGCGATCTTGGACAGGATCTGCTCGCGCAGATAGGCGTCGGCGGTGGCGTTGGCGATCTGGGCGGCGCGTTTCGGATCCCTGGAGCTGAAGGTGATCTCGATGACGTAGGAGACGCTGATCCTGCTGACGCCGAGCTTGCTCTGGAAGATGGCGAGGGCCAGTCGACGCTCGTCGAGCTGTTCCTCGGCGGGGCCGACGATCAGCGCGCCGGCCGGCTCGGCTGGCTGGCCGGCTTCCGCGCCGCCGATGTTTCGCTCGCGCCAGTCGTGGACCCAGGACGCGTCGACCAGGCCCGATTTCAGCAGCAGGTCGGCGACGGAATGCACCAGCATCTCGAGGCGGGACGGCTTCTGGCCCTGGAATTCGGGGTCGTTGGTGAGATCCAGCTCGTCGATGACCATGTTGGCGATCAGCTCCGACCGGAGCAGGGTCATCTGGCTTTCCACCTCGGCGGTGTCGAGCGAGGTCTCGACCGCACGTTCGCCGGTGTTGAGAATCTCGGGCGTCTTGGGATCGATCAGGATCTGCGTCCTGGCGGCGAAGGTCGGCTCCTGCGATGCGACGTTGAGCCACCCCAGCATGACGCCGATCAGCATGCAGCCCGCGATCGCGACGACGTGCCGGCGCACGAAGGCGACCAGCTCGGCGCGACTGATGCCGCCGTCGTCGACCGGGGCCGCGGCGCGGTCTTGCCGCAGGTCTGTCCTGACCAGGCTGGAACTACGCTCAAGCACCCAACGACCTCACGACGGCTCATGGCGCGCGCCGGCGCCCACTTGCCGCTCGCAACCGCGTACGGAGCAACGATTTGTCAACGCGCCGTCACCCACGCCCGCCCCATGGTACATCACCCCTCGAAGCGCTGAACATGGACACAAAAGCGGTAGATCGGCCGATCGGACCGCCGTGTTCGGGGCGGGCCGCAGGACCGGACCGTTCGAGCGGAGCGAGGATCAGGCCGCAACGATCGTCGGGGACAACCCCAGCTCCGCGAGCAGCGCGCGCACCTCGCTTCGATAGACCGCATTCATCAGGATCACCCGGTCGGGCCGATAGTCGGTCAGGAAGTCCGGCGCCACCACCTGCGCCCCGCTGCCCGGGAGAAACCGGCCGACCTTGCGCGGATTGAGATCCACGGCGAACGCGATCGGACCCGGCCGCAGCGCGTCGAGGAAACTCACGCCCTTGGAACCGGCGCCCCAGATCACGATGCGCTCGCCGGCCATGGCCCAGGCCTGCACCGCGTCTCGCCAGTGACCGAATTTGCCCGCGTATCGGTCCGCAAACTGCGCCGTCGCGAGCGGCTGGATCGGAGCGGGCGGCTTCCGCCGCGCGGGTTCCCGCGCGAGGCGGGCCTCCAGTCCCAGGTACTGCCCGGAGAACAGGTCGTAGGTGGCGACGACGTCGAAACCGCAGCGCCGGAACAGGGTGGCGAGGGAGCCCTCGCTGAAATACGAGCAGTGCTCGTATATCAGATCCCAGATGCCTTCGCCCTCGAACGTATATGCCGCGTTCGGCACTTCGAAGAACAGCACGGTGTCCGCCGTGACGGCCGGTGAGCGCTTGATTTCCTCGATGAACGCCACCGGGTCCGCGATGTGTTCCAGAACCTGACGGCAGCAGAGCAGGTCGATCGGGTCGAGCGCCAGAGTATGCGAGAAGAACTCCGGGATCAGGGTGACGTCGGCGCCCCCGGCCGACGACGGCGCCTGCGCCGGGCAGCTCTTGTCATAGCCCTGGCCCCGGTTCCCGCCGAGCCGGCACAGCAGCGCGAGAAAATCCCCGAGGCCGCACCCGACGTCGACGACGAACTTGCCGTGCAGGTCGTATCGGTCGACCAGCCGCCGCGCCAGTTCCTCGGCATATCCGCTGAAATGCGCGGAGTGGTGAAGCGAGTTCTCGTAATCCGGCGTATAGTCGAGCGCGCCCGGGTCGAACGCCTCGTTGTAGACGTGACCGCAGGTGCCGCAGGCGCTCAGCGCAAGGGCGCCGCGGGCGGCGCCGACCGCGGAGTCGCGATCGGGCCGCAGCACGTTGCAATAGAGCGGAACGGACCGCATCGGGAGGATATCGGCGACGCCGGTCGCGCCGCAGACCCGGCAGACCCGGGCGGGTTCCGGATCGATATCCCGTCCACCAGTCAGAACCTGCGGCAGTATCTGCATGGAATTCTCCCTCAGGTGGCGCAACCGAGCTTGAGCCTCGACAGTCGGGGCGAATAATAGTCGTGCGGCGCGATCGCTCCACTACGCCTTTCTGGCGATGTCCTCTCCGGCCGTTCGCGGCGCGCTTTCAGGACAGTTCAGGGCGTTCGCGGGAGACGTTGTTCTGGCCGCCAAACGCCGCGCCCTACGCCCAATGCGCCAAACGCTCTCGCGCAAGGCGTAGATTCCTAACCCGAATGTCCGCGTGGTCGCCTCCGCCTCGAACCGCATACTGCCCGCAAGCGATCAACGCTGACCGTTCATCGGCGCTGGCCGTTCGTTGTGTGGGATCGCTTCGGCCAAGGCCGGCGATGGGGTTCGGGAGAACGGGTATGAAGGTCGCGATCCTTGCGGGAGGGCATGGCACGAGGCTCGCCGAGGAGACCCAGGTGCGCCCCAAACCCATGGTGGAGATCGGGGGGCGGCCGATCCTCTGGCACATCATGATGCACTATTCGCGCTACAATCTGAATGAGTTCGTCGTGGCCCTCGGGTACAAGGGCGAATACATCAAGCGGTATTTCGCTGACTACTGTTCGTTGAACGGGGATCTGACCGTGTGCATGGACGGTCGCAACGGGGCCTCCGTGCAGGCCCATGACCGCCCGCATCCGCCATGGACGATCGACCTGATCGAAACCGGGGCCGAAACGCTGACGGGAGGCCGGGTGAAGCGGCTCGGCTCGCGCCTAGGCGATGGCACCTTCATGCTGACCTGGGGCGACGGCGTCTCGAACGTGGACCTGGACGAGCTGCTCGCCTTCCATCGAAGCCACGGCAAGCTCGCGACGGTCACCGCCGTGCGTCCGCCGGCGCGCTACGGGCACATGGTGTTCGACGGCGCGCGGGTGACGCGGTTCACCGAGAAGCCGCAGGTCGCCGAAGGCTGGATAAACGGCGCCTTCTTCGTGCTGGAGCCAAAGGTTCTCGACTATATCGCCGGCGACCAGACGATGTTCGAGCATGAACCGCTCGAAAAGCTCGCCAGGGACGGCCAGCTCATGGCCTACCAGCATCACGATTTCTGGGCGTGCATGGACACGCTTCGCGACAAGACGAAGCTTGAGGAAATGTGGGCTGCTGGAAATCGGCCTTGGGCAACTTGGGAAAGGGATCCATGCGCATCCTCGTCACCGGCAATCGCGGCTACATAGGCGTCGTCCTCACGCGGCTTCTCACCGAAGCCGGGCATGAGGTCGTCGGTTGCGACACCGATCTCTACAGGCGCTGCACCTTCGAGCCCGGCGGAAAGCTGCCGGAGGTCGCGATGTTGCGCAAGGACATCCGCGACCTCGAACTCGCCGATCTGTTCGGCTTCGACGGCGTGGTCCATCTCGCCGGCCTGTCGAACGACCCGCTCGGGGATCTGGACCCCGGAGTGACCTATGACATCAACCACCGTGCGGCCGTCCGCCTCGCGAGCATCGCCAAGCAGGCGGGCGTGGAGCGGTTCGCGTTCGCGTCCTCCTGCTCGACCTACGGGCGCGCCGGGGACGAGTTCATCGACGAAACCGCGGAAATGCGTCCCGTGACGCCCTACGGCAAGTCGAAGGCGCTGGCGGAGCGGGATATTTCCGCGCTCGCCGATGGCCGGTTCTGCCCGACCTACCTGCGGCCGGCCACCGCCTACGGCCTGTCGCCGCGCGTCCGCTTCGACCTCGTGCTCAACAATCTCGCGGCCTGGGCGGCGACCACCGGGCGCATCCTGATGAAGTCGGACGGCACGCCGTGGCGACCCATCGTCCATATCGAGGACATATCGCGGGCGTTTCTCGCCGTGCTCGAAGCCGAGCCGGAATCCGTCTGGAACGAGGCCTTCAACGTCGGGATCACCGAACAGAACTACCGCATCCGCGAGCTGGCCGAAATCGTTGCGGGCGTCGCGCCCGACTGCCGGATCGAATACGCCGAGGGCGCCGGTCCCGACGTCCGCTGCTACCGGGTCGACTGCGACAAGATCCGCCGCGTGCTGCCGGGGTTCCAGCCGGTCTGGGACGCCGAGAAAGGCGCGCGCGAACTCTACGACAGCTATGCGGCGGCCGCGCTGACGCTCGAGGAGTTCGAGGGGCCACGCTATCAGCGCGTCGCCCATATCCGCAAACTGATCGGCGAGGGCGTGATCGACGCAAACCTGCGGCTAAGCGAGCCGGAAGTCGACCCGGCCTCGGTTTCCCCGCCCGGCGACGCCCGCTCGCGCGCCTTCGAGCGCGCCTGCCGATCCGCCAGCTGCCATTCCTGCGGCGAGACGGGGATCCTGCCCGTGCTCGACCTCGGCGGGATGCCGAAGTCCGACGGGCTCGTCAGCGACGGCAGGCGCGACCGCGAACCGCGCTATCCGCTGCGGCTCGCCTACTGCCCCGAATGCTCGCTCGTCCAGCTGCTCGAAACGCCGCCTCCGGAAGAGCTCTTCGGCGAAGCGTATCTGTATTTCTCGTCGTTCTCGCCCGCGCTGCTCGACCACGCGCGCCGAAACGCCCGGGAGCTGGTCGAACGCCTCGGTCTCGGGCCCGACAGCCTCGTCGTGGAGCCGGCGAGCAACGACGGGTATATGCTGAAGAACTTCGTGGAGGCCGGCATCCCGGTGCTCGGGGTCGAGCCGGCGTCGAAGCAGGCCGAGGCGGCGCGGCAGGCGAACGTGCCGACGCGATCCGCGTTCTTCACGGCGGGCTTCGCCGAGACGCTGCGCGCGGAAGGGCTCGCCGCGGATCTGCTGCTCGCCAACAACGTCGTGGCGCATGTCGCCGACCAGAACGATTTTGCGACGGGAATCCGGACGATCCTGAAGGACGACGGCATGGCGGTCGTCGAATTTCCCTATCTGCGCGATCTGATCGAGCAGGTGGAGTTCGACACGATCTATCACGAGCATCTGTGTTACTTCTCGGTGACGAGCGCCGATGCGCTGTTCCGGCGCAACGGCCTCTACATCAACGATGTGCGGCGCCTGTCCATTCACGGGGGGTCGCTGCGCCTTTTCATCGGGAAGCAGGACCGGCGCTCGCCCGCGGTGGAGAGCATCCTCGCCGAAGAACGCGCATTGGGCATGGACACCTACGCCTTTTACGAGGACTTCGCGCAGCGCGTCGCCGCCTTCCGCACGCAGGCCCGTGCGCTCATCGGTGCGCTCAAGGCGGACGGGAAGCGCATCGCGGCCTATGGCGCGGCCGCCAAAGGCACGATCATGCTCAACTATCTCGGCCTGAACGAGCGGACGATCGAATATGTCGTCGACAAGAACGTCCACAAGCACGGCAAGTACATGCCCGGCGTCGGGTTGCGCGTCTGCGATCCCGGGCGGCTGACCGACGATCGCCCCGACTACGTCGTGATCCTGCCCTGGAACTTCCGTCAGGAAATCATCGCCGAGCAGGCGCTCTACCGGGAAGGCGGCGGCCAGTTCATCGTGCCGATCCCGAACCTGGAAATCGTCTGATGGAGGCGCTCGTCCTTCCGGGCAAGACGGAGTGCCGCGTCGATACCGCCTGTCCGTCCTGCGGCGGATCAGCGGTGGAGCCGCTCTACCAGGTGCGGTCGGTCCCGCTTCACAGCTGCATCCTCCTCGATACGCCGGAGGCGGCGCGGAGCTTTCCGCGCCGGGATCTGGAGCTTGTCCTGTGTCCGGACTGCGGTTTCGCCTTCAACGCGATCTTCGACGATCCGGCGATGGCCTACGCCTCGAACTTCGAGGAATCGCAGCATTTCTCCGAGACCTTCAACGCCTTCGCGAGCGACCTCGTCGAGGAGATCGCCCGCACCTGTGGCGCGGCCGGCAAGCGCATCGTCGAGATCGGCTGCGGCAAGGGCGAGTTCCTGGACCGGCTCTGCCAATCGGCGGGCGCCACCGGCGTGGGCATCGACCCGGCCTATCGCGCCGACCCCGGGCGGACGTCCGGCGAGAACGGCGTGCGCTTCCTGCCGGAACGGTTCGGCCCGGCGCATTACGGGCTTCCGGCCGATATCGTCGTCTGCCGCCACACGCTCGAGCACATCGCGCCGGTGCGCGGCTTCGTCGAGACCATCCGCCGGATGATCGGCGCGCGCGACGACGTGTGGGTGGTCTTCGAGACGCCCGACTTCGCCCGCGTCCTGGAAGAGGGCGCGTTCTGGGACATCTACTACGAGCATTGTTCGTACTTCAGCGCCGGCACGCACGCCGACCTGTTCGAGCGCGCAGGTTTCGCCGTTCATCGGCTGGAGCTTCTCTACGGTGGCCAGTACATCGTGCAATACGCCCGGCCGGTCGCCGGCGGTTTCGAACGGGCGGCGCCCGATGCCCCGGCGGTCGCCGAGATGCGGCGTCTCGCCAGCGGCTTTCCCGAACGGGTGCGTCGGAGCCAGGCGTTCTGGCGCGACAAGATCCGCCATGCACATGCCGCGGGCCGCGGCGTGGCGCTCTGGGGTGGCGGATCGAAGGCGGTCTCGTTCGTGACCACGCTTGGACTGGGGCCCGAGGTCGCCGCCGTGGTCGATATAAATCCCTACAAGCAGGGCAAGTTCCTGCCCGGCAGCGGACATTGCGTCATCGCGCCGGAGGATCTTCCCGCCTACGATCCCGACCTGGTCGTCGTCATGAACCCGCTCTATCGCGACGAGGTCGCTCGGCGACTGGATGCCCTCGGCATCGCCGCCGAAGTGACCGCCCTGGCCTAGGTCGGACGAGCGTCATGGCCCCGCTCGTCTCCCTGGCGATCCCGGTCCGGAACGGCGAACGCTACATCGAGCAGGCGATCGCGTCGATCCGGGCCCAGACGTTCACCGACTACGAACTGATCATCGTCGACAATGCGTCGACGGATGCGACTCCCGCCATCGCGAACCGGTTGGTCCGCGAGGACGCCCGCGTCCGCTATGTCCGCAACGCAGCCGACATCGGCGCGGGCGGCAACTTCAACCGTTGCGTGGAACTGGCCGCGGGGGAGTTGTTCAAGTGGTGCGCGCACGACGATCTGATCAGCCCGACCTATCTGGAGCGCTGCGCGGAGGCCCTGGCCCTCCACCCCGAGGCGGTGATCGCCTATGGCCGACTGGTCGGCATCGACGAGGACGGCAAGCCGACCGGCTATGTCGAAGAACCGCTCGCCGCGCCGGACGACGCCTCCGCGGCGCTTCGGTTCAAGCTGGTGACGTACCGCCAGGGCCTGGACGCCGCGATCTTCGGGCTCCACCGCCGCTCGGCGCTGCTGTCGAGCTCGCTGCACCTGCCTTACTACGGTTCCGACTGCGCGCTGTTGTCCGAACTCGCGCTGATGGGGAGGTTCGCCCATGTTCCCGACGCAATTCTCTTCAGCCGCGAACATCCCAGCCGCTCGGTGAACCTCGCCAGCAGCGAACGGCTCGCGTGGCAGGCGCCCGTGGCCGAACCGGCGAACGCGCGCGAGTTCACCAGCCGGGTTCGCCATCTCTTCGCCATCGCCTGGCGCCATCGCGCGCGCGCGCCGGTCCTCGCGACGGGCTCCGCCGTGCTCGTCTGGGCCGCGCACCCGGTCCGGTTCGGCCGGGTGGCGCTCGAGGCCATCGGCGCGGTGTCCCCGAGCCTCAGGGCCAGGCTTCGAGCGGTCGGACTGGCGGCGTTGCGCCGTATCGGCGGCCCGTCGAAAAAACGCGGCCGACAGGATGCCTAGCGTCGCAACACTCCATCCGGGCCCGCCGCGGCTTCCATCGACGCTTGGCGCGGCGCGGAACCTGGTCGTGGTCCGCGCCGGACGCGGCGCGCTTCATCCGGGCTGGCGCGATGCGCCCGCCCGCGCCGCGTTCGACCTGCTCGCCGTCCGCTACGAACCGGGTCCGTCGATCCCCGACACCGCCGGGACGGCCGAGATCTTCATTCCGGGCAGCAAGGTCGCCGGCTACGCCGCCCTGTTTCGCCAATACCCGGAGCTGCTGGATCGCTACGACTTCATCGCGCTGTTCGACGATGATCTGCAGGCCAGCCAAGCCGATATCGAGACTCTGTTCCGGTATGGCGAGAGATACGGGCTGGATCTGTTCCAGCCGTCGCTGTCCTGGGACAGCTATTTCACCTACGCGGCGGTGCTGCAGAACCCCGGATACCTGTTGCGCTACACCAACATGGTCGAGATGATGTGCCCGGTCTTTCGCGCGACGCATCTCCGTCGCGCGCTGCCGCTTTTCGACCTTTCGTTCGAAACCGGCATCGACCTGCTGTGGTGCCGCCTGACCGATGCGCCGCGGCTTCGCTACGCAATCGTCGACGCCGTTTCGGTCACCCATACCCGACCGATCGGCGCCACCAGCCATCAGCAGGGATTCCGGCAGGGCGATACCTACGACGGCCAGATCGCCGAGCTTCTCGACCGGTTCGACGCGCGCTTTCGCGGAATCGTCACCTACGCCGCCGTCGAAAAGGACCATCGGCGCGTGGAGTCGCGATTGGCCATCGCGATGCGTTCGTCGAGGCTGTGGCGGGCCTGGACGGTGACGCCGATGCCCAAACCGCATTTCGCGAGGTTTCTGACCGACTACGCCCGGCACTGTCTGTTTCGCCCGCTCAATCTCGGACGGGTGGACCTGCGCGAGGACGCGGCGTCCGCGCCGGCCACGTTCCGCAGGTCGGAGCCGCAGCAATGACGGTGGCGATCGGTTCGCGGATCGCGCGCGGAGCGGCCTGGAGCGCGGTCGAATCCTGGGGGCGTCACGTCTTCACCTTCGTCATCGTCGTGGTGCTCGCCCGGCAGCTCGGCGCCGAGGAATTCGGCCTGGCGGCGCTGGCGATGATTGCGCCGATCATCCTTGCCGTGCCCGTGACGAGCGGCGTGCCCGACGCGCTGGTCCAGCGCCCGCAAATCGAACCGATCCATCTCGATTCCGCCTTCTGGCTGCTCGTCTCCGTCGGCCTGGCCCTCACGTTGCTGATCTGGCTGGCGGCGGCGCCGATCGCCTGGGCCCTCGACGAGCCCCGGCTGGCGCAGCTCATCCGATGGGCAAGCGTGATCGTCGTGCTGCAGTCGTTCGGCTCCGTGCCGGCGGCGGTCCTGAAGCGGCGGCTCGATTTCAGGCTCTTCGCGATCCGCACGACGATCGGCACCGCCGTCGGCGGCACGGTCGGCATCGTGATGGCGGTCTCCGGCTACGGCGTCTGGAGCCTCGTCTTCATGCAGATCGCAAAGGTCGCGGTCGAGTCCGCCGTCCTGCTCGGCTTCGGAACCTGGCGGCCGGGGCTGCGGTTTTCCTTCGACCGCTGCCGCGACCTGTTCGGCTTCGCCGGGCCGCTGGTGATCCAGTCGATGTGGAACTTCGTCAACGACGAACTGCCGAAGGTGATCATGGGCGTCTTTGTCGGCACCCAGGCGGTCGGCATCTTCGCGTTCGCACGCCGGCCGCTGGAGTTTCTCACGCAGTGCTTTCTCGGACCGGTGACCGCCGTCACCATGCCGGCCGTCTCGCGGCTGCAGGACGAGCCCGACAGGATCAACGCCTTTTTCGTGAAGGCGGTCAGGCTGGCGGCGCTGGTCGGCTTTCCGGTCTTCGTCGGGTTCGCCGCCGTCGCGCCGGAGGCCGTGCCGCTGGTGTTCGGCGCGCACTGGACGGACGCCGTTCCGGCGGTGCAACTCCTGATGCTGCTCGGTCTCGTGCGGATCGTCGACAGCACCTGCGGGCTGTCGCTCCTGGCGATGGGCCATTCGCGGCTCCTGCTCAAGATGAACATGCTGTACACGGCGTTCGTCGTCGTGTCGCTTCCGGTCGCGGCGCAGTTCGGCTTGGAAGCGGCCGTTGCGGGTCTCGTGCTCTGCAACGTCGCCTTGCTCCCGATCTTCTTCTACCTCGCAAAGCACGTCGGCGGCATTCACGTCGGACCGGCGCTGGCGACGTTCCCGCGACTGGCGCTCTGCGCGGCGCTGATGGTCGTGGCGATCGAGTTGTTCCGTGGCTTCGCCCCGGACCACGCATCCGCGCTCCTGCGGCTGGCCTGCCAGATCGGCCTCGGCGGGATCACCTTCGCCGCCGCCGCCGCCCTCCTGCTGCCGGGAGAGTTGCGATCCGCCGCGGACGCCCTCCTCCGTTTGCAGCGTTGACGCGGCGCCGGCGGCATGAAGGTCGCGATCCTCAGCCAGCCCTTCGATCTGGTGCTTCCTCCGGAGCAGACCTCGGTCGGCCTCTGGACCTATGAGGTCTCGAGGCGCCTGGCGACGGAGGTCGATCTCACCATAGTGGCGCGCCGCGGGCGGGGCGCGCCATCGCAGTCCGTCGGCGATTGGGGACGGCTGGAGCTGGTTCCGACCGCGCCGCTCCGCCTCTGGTCGTACGCGTCGCGGCTCTGGGCGGGCGCCCGCCCGCCCGCCCATGCGCTTTTCGGCCAGCCGTTCTACGCCCGCGACTATCTGCTGGCGGCCATGCGCCGGATGCGTCAGTTCGATCCGGACGTCATCCACATCCAGAATTTCGCGCAGTTCGCGCCGCCGCTCCGCAAGGGCTTTCCGCGCGCCGCGATCGTGCTCCATATGCATTGTGACTGGCTGGCGGAGCTGCCGCCGGATGCGACCGCGCGCCGCCTCGCCGACGTGGACACGGTGGTCGGTTGCTCCGCCCATGTCGCCGACGCGGCGGAGTCGCGGTTCGGCGCGGCGTCGAGCCGGTTCGCCGTGGTGCCCAATGGTGCGCCGCCCCCGCCTGCGACGCTCCGGGCCGACGGCGCAGGCCGCGAAGGCGGGCGGGTGGTGTTCGTCGGGCGCGTTTCGCCCGAGAAGGGCGTGCACACCCTGCTGGCGGCCTGGGGCAAGGTCGTCGAGGTCCATCCGGCGGCGCATCTGGACATCGTCGGTCCGCCGGCGGTGACGCCGCGGGAATTCCTGGTCGATCTCAGCGCCGATGCCGATGTGCGCGCGCTCGCACGGTTCTATCCGCGCGACGCGCCCGCAAAGGGCGCCTACCACGCGGCGCTCCGGGCGCTGATCCCGACCGGGATCGCGCACAGCGTCACATTCGTCGGCCACGAGCCGCATGCCCAGGTGATCGAGCGGATCGCCGGCGCCTCGGTTCTCGCGAATCCGTCCCTGAGCGAATCCTTCGGCATGAGCCTCGTGGAGGCGCTTTCGGTCGGAACCCCCGTCGTCGCCACGCGCGTCGGCGGAATGCCGGACATCCTTCAGGCGACCGAAGGCGGAGTGCTCATCGAGAAGAACGACCCGCGCGCGCTTGCGGATGCGCTGATCGCTCTCCTGTCGAACCCCGATCACGCCGCCGAGATCGGCCGGCGCGGCGCCGCCCGCGCCCGGGCGCTCTATGCCTGGGACCGGATCGCCGACCTGACGCATGCGGTGTATCGCGAGGCCCTCGCGCGCCGCCGCGCCCCGCGAGCCTTCGGGGCCGGCGCGGGCGGCGGGACCCGCCCCAGCTAGGCGGGCCGGCGATAGAAGGTGTAGGTGTGCCGATATTCCGTCGGCGTCAGGATCTCGTGAGCGCCGATCCCGGGAAATTCGGCGCGCGCGAACCGTCGCAGCATCGGGCTTTCCGACGGCGGATACGGGCGCAGCGCATCGGTGTCGTTCCACCCGAGCACGAACCAGCCGCCCGGTCTCAGGCAGTCGAGGCAGGCCTCGAACGACGGCTCCGCCTCCTCGAAGGTCTCGATCGCGGTGGTCATGAACACGCCGTTGCACACGATCGCGTCGAAATGGCCGGCCGGGGCGTGGTCGCGCAGGTTCCGCAGGCTGTCCGTCAGGTGCCGGGCCGCGCCGAACCGGCGCTTGTCGGGGTCGATGTCGAGCGTCCAGTAGGACTTGGCCCGGAACAGCCGGCGATAGGGCTGCGTGTACCAGTCGCAGCCGACGAAGAGGATCCGCTCGACCTGCGGATCCCGCGCGAGCTCCGCGAGGATCACCGTCTCGAGCAGCGTGCGGTCCGGTTGCCGGTGGAAATCGCTGACGGCGCGCGAAAGCACCGGCGCATATTGCTGCAGGAACCGCCGGATCGCCGCGGTCGTCCCGAGCCGGGCGGCGGGACGCGTGAGAAGCCGGAGAGCGGAGCCGGTCACCGGTCAGGCTCCCGGCTCGGCAAGAAAGTGGGCGACCGACCAGCCTGCCGCGGGATAGGACGGGGCGAGGCTGGCGAGGCCGTACCCCAGCCCGGCCAGCAGCGCCGCAAGCTCGCGGGCCTTCGTCTCCAGCCCGGCCGCCGTGGCGTCGTCGAGTTCGACGATCAGGACCGGCGCCTGCGCCTTCAGCGTTCCGGTCATTCCGCGCAGAACGTCGAGCTCCGCGCCCTCGACGTCGATCTTGACCAGCGACGGCGGCCGAAGGCCCAGCGCGTCGACGAATTCGTCGAGCGCCACAACCTCCACGTCGACCGAACCGCTGCGGTCCGGCGGCGCGCCGACGGAGGCGAGCATCGCGCCGCCGATATGGCGGGCGAGGTTCAGTTCGGCGATCCCGCCCGCGGCGCCGACCGCCCTTTCGAAGACTTCGACCGCATCGAAGCCGTTCAGCCGAGCGCTGCGTTCGATCGCCGCCGCGTTGCGCGCCACCGGCTCGAAGGCGTAGACCTGCCCGGCCGGTCCGACGCGGCGCGCGGCGAGCATGGTGAAATACCCGATGTTCGCTCCGATGTCGTAGACGACCCCACCTCGTTCCACATTCTCGATCAGCGCCTGCTGGACGGGCGCCTCATAGGTGCCGAGGGCGATCTCGCGGTCGCCCTTCAGCGGAATGATCTTCAGCCCGGCGCCGTGGCCGGCCGCGATCTCGCGCACGTCCGAAAACAGATTGGACAATCCGGTGTGGCGCAGCATCGATCACCTCTTTTCCTGGGCCGCCGGCGCGGCGGACAGATCGGCCGGCGCCGTGCGGTTGAGCCAAAGTCGGGTCGGCGGGTTGCCGGCCCAGTTGGAGCCGAAAATGTCGGGACGCCCGTCGCCGTCGACGTCGGCCACCACGCCGTTGTGCAGGCCCACGGCGTCGACCACATGCCGCGACCAGCCGTCGGCTTTCCGGAGATGGACCGCAAGCGCCCGTTCGGGCGTGGTGTGCATCTGGCCCGACACCACGTCCAGCTCGCCGTCCCCGTCCATATCGGCCACGGCGAGCGTATGCGCCCCCGCGAGATCCGGCGCGATCACGGTCGATCGCCACTCGCCGGTCGCTCCGGCGACAGGACGATGCCAGAGGATGTCCGCGCGGTGCTCGGAGCTCGACGTCACCACGTCCATCCGCCCGTCCCGGTCGAGATCGACGACGACCGCCTTGAACGCCGGGCTGAAGGCCCCGATCGGATACCCGCGCCAGGCTTCGGCCGTGCGGGCCGCGTCGCCTCCGGGATTGCGGGCCCATTCGCCCTCGACCACGAGATCGACCGCGCCGTCGCCATCGAGATCGCCGCTCGCCATGCCCTCCTCTCCGAGGGCGAATCCCGCGAGCGGAACCTCCAGCCAATCGTGGCCGTCGCCTCCGAAAAAGATCGCGAGCCTTCCCTGAGTGCGCGCGGCGACGTCCATGCGACCGTCGCCGTCGAAATCCGCGGCTTCGACGTCCTTCACCCAATCGCCGGCTGCGCCGATCGCGCGCCGCACCCATTCACCGGCCGCGGGATCGCCCCGCGGGCGGGGGTTCTCGAACCAGACGAGATTGTCGCCCGCCGGACCGTCCGCGACGATCACGTCGAGATCGCCGTCCCCGTCGACGTCGGCGAGCGCGCCGTCGGTAGTGAACTCGGTCCCGGCGCGGGCGATGACGCTCGGCCGCAGGCTCGGCCATGCGAACCAGACCAGATCGTCGCCCGGCAGCCCGCCCACGACGAGATCGGGGCGGCCGTCGCCGTCGATATCGCCGACGAGCTTCACGTCCCCGGACCCTCGGGACACCTCGATCCTTTCGAAATGCAGCTCCTGCGACGACGCCTGCGCGCCACCCCACGACCCGACGGACGCGGCCACGGTCGCCGCGACCGCGATCAGGTTTCGGCGAAGCTCAGGCATTGACCTCGTACCGCAGGAACGCCTCGTAGTCGGACGTGAGCCGGGCGAGAAAATCGCCCTGGCCCAGATCTCCCAGAACGGGCCAGTCCGCGCGCCCCTCCGGGCGTTCGGTCTGCGACCGATGCGCCCCAAGCGCTTCGCGCTTGACGTCCGTCACGTCCGACACGTCGGCGATGGCGTTCAGCCGCGACAGGGATCGCAGGCCGGCCAGGGTGCGCAGCGTCTGCGCCAGGTTCTTGCGCCACATTCCGGGCAGGTCGCCGCTCAGGGCGATCCAGGGCCAGTGGTACCAGTACCAGACCGGATACTCGAAGACGGTCAGCGGCCGCCCGTAGGCGCGGATGGCGTCGGAAACGGCGGCGAATGCGGCCCGGTGGTCGGACGGCGGATCGCCGCAATGCACCACGAAGACGCATTCCGGCCGCCAGGCCCGAAGGCGCGCGGCGAGTTCTCCGGCGATTTCGTCGAGATGGTCGGCCGCCCGCCCATCGGGAATGTTCAGGAACGTCACCCGATCCGCACCTACCCCGAGGCGCCGGGCCGCCTCGAGGGCCTCCTCCGCGCGAAGCCGGCGAAGCGCGTCGGGCCCGGCCTCCATCTTGTGGGAGGCCGAGCCATCGGTCACGAAGACGAAGCGGACCTCGGCGCCCGCGGCGATCTTCTTGTAGATGACGCCGCCGCATCCGAGCGTCTCGTCATCGGGATGCGGTGCGATGACCACCGCCGACGCGGCCCAGTCCTCGCCGCGAAACGGCGCGAGTCGCCGACGCAGGGCCTGATCGAGCGTCCTGCACATGGCCTGCCTGATCGTCATCGATGACCGCCGGTTCCCTGATGGTCCCGCAGGTTAGCGGCGATCGCCGTTCCGGTTCACGCCGCCTTCTTGATAGGTCGGGCTACCCAAAATAGCCGATGCGCCGCCGGTTCGGCTTCATCCTAGAAGGATCCCATGCGCGATCTGCCCTATCAGGATTCCACGCCGCCCACCCGGCCAGGGCCGCTTCTGGACGAAACGTTCGCCGCGGATCGCGCCGCCGGGACGGTCGTCGGCTCGCGGGCGCCGGGCGGGTTGGTGCGTCAGGGCGTGGATCGTGAACGCAGGATCGCCATCGACCATGGCGCCTTGCGCTTCCAGCCGTTGATCACGCCGGGCTGGGGGCGGCAGGGCGTCGCCTACGGCCCCTTCGCGCGCGCGCCGGGGCTGGCGTTCGCGGTCGCGATCACCAACGGTCACAACACCTCGCAGGGTTCGCGCATCGCCGAGGGAATGGCGCGCCGGCTTTGGCGCTGGGTCCGCGGGCCGGGCGCGGATCCGGTGCCGCGCCGCCTTCGGGCGCTCGTGCTCGGGCCGCGCAAGCGTGGCCTCCTGCGGCGGTTCGCCGGTTGGCTGCGCGCGACGCGGCCCTTCTACAACCGGCCCGACATCGACGAGAACCTGGCGGTCGGCTGGTTCGGCGACGCTGCGCCGGCCGACCCGACCACCAACGGATGCGGCTTCGTGGTCCATGCGGCGCTCGGCGATAACGGTGAGGTCTGGGCGCGGAACGGCCCGAGGTGCCTTCCGGCGTTCCGGGGCCTCAAGAACGTGCGCGTCTACTATATCGTGGTGCTGCGTGCGCAGGGCGCCATCTGCTACGCCGCAACCGGGCCGAACGCGACCACCCTGCCGGAGGCGCCGATGATGCGGCCGGTCGCGATCGACCCCTACGACCGGCAGGCCCAGCTCTACGCCGGGATCCACCAGGCTGCGCTGGGGCAGATCGGCTTTCGCGTCGACACCCGCGTGCACGGCGTGAAGCTGCGCCTCCTGCCCGAATTCGCCGACGCCGCCCCGGGGCAGATCGGCGACGCGTTGACGGGCGACGGACCGCTCGACCGCGGGGGGCCCGGCTGGCGTGTCCTGCGTGGCGAGATCCGCCGGACGGATCGCGGGGCCAGCTGCGAGGGACAGGACGCGCTCGCGGTCCTGGACGAACCGCAGCAGACCGGACTGATCCACGCGGTCATCGAGCGGGCGCAGCCGGCGGGCGGCGCCGGGATCGTCTGGCGCCATCTCGATGCGGACAATTTCTGGGCGCTGGAGTTCAGCGGGATCGCGGCGCGGCTCGTCCGGATCGAAGCCGGCCTGCGCCGGGTGATCGCGACGGACGCCGACTGCGGCCTGCCGCGCCAGGCGACACATTCGATCCAGGTGCTCGACGCCTCGGGCCGGATCGGCTGCTATCTCGACGGCGCCCAGTTGTTCGGCGGTTGGATCGAAGCGCCGGCGGAGCATGGCCCGACACGCGCCGGGCTCTGGTTCGAAGGTCCCGGCGCCGTTGCGCTGCGCGACTTCGAGTGCCATCCGCGCGCGGTTCCGATCCCCGCGGAACTCCGGTTCGCGGCGCCCTGGCGGCGTTTCGGCGACCTGACCGTGCTCGCCGACCGCTTCGCAGGCCCGCGCGGGGCGCTGGACGGCCGCACGCCGGAAACCGGCGACGGCCGCTGGAGACGGAGCGTCGGCCGCGGCGGCGTGGAGACGACGGGGGACGGCGCGCGCGTGATGGGAAGCGTCGCCGCGCCGAACCCCGGCCGCACCTTTCACACGCTTCCCTGGCCGCGATCCGATTTCGCCGATCTCGAGGCCGTGATCCAGCCGCCGGGCGCCGGGCGGGGCGAAAAGGAGCACTGCCGGTCCGGCGTCGTCTTCTGGCAGGATCCCGACAACTACCTCAGCTTTTCCGTCTACCTCGCCGACGAGTACCACGGCGCCTCGATCGCCCTGTTCACCAAGCGGCACGGTTTCGAGGAGCTGTACGACGCGATATGGACCATGGTCGGCGACGCGATCACCTGGGGCGAGCCGTTCAATCTCCGCGTCACCTGCGACGGCGAGCGTTTCGTCGTCTTCGTTGGCGGCGAGGCGGTCATGGAACGCGCTTTATCCGACCTCTACCCCGACGACCCGCCGCTGCGGATCAACGAGGTCGGCCTTGCGAGTAACTGGGAATGGGGCGACGACACCGGCTCCACCTTTCGGGAGTTCGTCGCCCGCGCCTAGACTGCGCCGACAGCCGGGCCCCCGCTGCGCGCGCCGTCGGGCGCGCCGGGGCAGCGCACCGCGCCGGTGGCCGGCCGCATGAGGATGTCGCGGTAGAGCTCGACCAGAAGCGATCCCCACTCGCCCTCGGACGGCGCCAGACCGGGCGCCGCGGCGAAGGCGCGGCGGCTCATCGCTTCGACTGCGGCGTCATCCTCGAGCAGGCGCGCGAGGCGCCCCGCCAGGGTGTCCGCATCGTCGGGAGGGCAGTCGAGGCCGGCGCCGATGGCGACCAGCTCTTCGGTGATGAGGGCCGAGCTCGACGAGACCACCGGCAATCCGCTCTTCGCGGCCTCCATGGCGACGAGGCCGAACGTCTCCCGCACCCGCGTCGGAAGCACGACGGCGCGGGCCGCCTTCGCCACCGCGCCGATCGCCTCTGGCTGCAGGCGCCCGAGCAGCTCCGCATCCGGGCACAGCTCCCGCAAAGCGCCGCGCAACGGTCCCTCGCCGACGATCGTCAGCTTCGCGCCGATCCGACGGGCTGCGATCGCGAGCGTGTCGACCCCCTTGTCGAGTTCGAGCCGCCCGACATAGAGCAGCGATCGGTTCCGCTCCGCCTCGACCCGTCGGGTCAGCCAGGGCGTGACCGGATTGCGCAAGACCCTGATCGCGTCGCCCGGCACGCCGCCCCGCTCGAGCAGCGGCGCCATGCCCTCATGCACCGCGAGGACCGTCGCCGGCGAGGCGGCGAAGTCGAACAGCCGCTCGCGCGCCAGATGGCGCGCCACACGCCACAGCTTGTGGCCGAAATGCCGCTTGTCGCAGTTCGCGGCCAGGCAGCGCAGCGACAGCGGCGCGAGATCGCAGACCTTGCGCCGGCGAAAGTCGAAATAACCGCCGTTCGGGCAGACGAGGAAGAAGTCGTGCGCCGACAGGACCAGGCGGTCGGCGACGGGGCGAAGCGCGACGAAGCACGACGGCGACAGCACCTTGTGCCAGTTGTGCATGTGATAGAGCGTTCCGGGCGTGTCGTGTTCGGCGATCCAGTCCGACAGGCGGGCGCGCACCTGACCGTCGTACAGTCCGCGCAGCGCCGCCCGGGCCCGCCCGCCTTCGAGCAGATTGCGTCCGCCGAGCATCACCGGCTCGTCACGGCCCGCCGGAATCGGCGGCGTCCCTCCCCCCAGCAGCACGGTCACCGGCACGCCCCGCGCGCGCAGCTGCCTGATCGACGCCGCGGCGATCGACGCCGCGCCGCCGCCGACCTCGAGGTCGTCGCTGATCACCACCACCCGGTCGATGCGCGGACTCATGCAATCCCTCGGCGGAGCGTTTCGCCTGGGGCGAGCCTAGTCGCCGCCCATCGCCGCGAGGCGGGACCCGATCGCGTTTCACGTCACATCCGATCGCGCCGACCTATCCCAAGGTGGTAGGTAAAATCCCCTTCCGAGAGGCGCGCCCCGGAACGAGGGCGCCTATCCTTCCGCGGGGACTTGCATCCGGATGAAGATCAATGCAGCGACCGACATCTCGTTCGCAGGAACCGCCGTTTCGGGCGCAGCGCCTTCATCCGGGCGGACGATTTGCTCTGGTTCTCGGGATGATCGCCCTGGCCGGCGCGGCGACGTATTTTTTCACCGGCCGCCTCGCCACGGAGGCCCACGAGCCGGCGATCGATCTTTCCGAATATGAACTCGTGTTCGACGAGAACTTCGACGCGCTCGACGTCTCCGCCTGGGGGCCGAATACCCGCTGGATTGCGCATACCCCATGGGCCGGCGATTTTGGCGACGCGGTCTTCGTCGATCCCGAGCCCGGGTTTCCGTTCACCATCGAATACGGCATTCTTCGGATCGAGGCGCGCAAGGGCGAGGACGGTCTCTGGCGCTCCGGACTGCTCGCGTCGAGCGATCCGGAGGGTGGAGGGTTTCACCTCCAGTACGGCTACTTCGAAATGCGCGCCAAGCTGCCGACCGGACCGGGCGTATGGCCGGCCTTCTGGCTGATCTACAACTCCGGGCCGGACACGTCGCTGGAGATCGACGCGCTCGAGTATTACGGCCACGCTCCGGACATATTCCACTCGGCGGTTGCGGTCTGGCCCAAACACGAGGGCGCCGAAAAGCAGATACACTCGATCATGCACCATGTGCCCTACGGACACCTGACGAGCGCGTTTCGCAACTACGGCGTTTCCGTTGGCGTGGACGAGATAATCTTCTACCTCGACCGGCAGGAGCTGGGCCGGCTCCCGACGCCCAAGGAGCATATCGGGCCGCTTTTCATCCTGCTGAATCTCGCGCTCGGCTCGGGCTGGCCGATCGACGAGACCAACGATCCGTCCTTCATGTATGTGGACTACGTCCGGGCCTACCGGCCGCTCGGGGAATGACCCTTTCCATCCTGCATCTGGCGAACCATTGCGAGCGCGGCGGCAATGTGCATCTCGCGGTCGATCTGGCCTGCGCGCAGGCCGCAACCGGGCATCGCGTGGCGTTCGCCAGCGCCGGCGGTCGCTACGCGGAATTCCTGGAACGTCACGACGTCCGCCACGTCGCGCTCAGGCAGTCGATGCGGCCGCCCTGGCGCGCGGCGCACGACGCCGCGGCGCTCGTCGCCTACTGCCGCGCCAGCCGCCCGGACGTGATCCATGCGCATATGATGTCCGGCGCCGTGCTCGGGCGACTGGCCTCCCGGCTGTCCGGCGCGCCGCTGGTCACCACGGTCCACAACTCGTTCGACCGTCACTCCAGGCTGATGCGGCTTGGCGACGCGATCGTCGCGGTGAGCCGGTCGGAGCGCGACTTGCTGCTGTCGCGCGGTTTCCCCGAGCGGCGGGTGCGGGTCATCGTGAATGGAACGCTTGGTTCGGCCCGCGCCGGGGAAACGGTCGCGGCCGCTCCGGCTTTGCCCCGTCCCTGCGTGACGACGCTCTGCGGGCTGGAACGACGCAAGGGCGTGCACGACGTGATCGACGCCTTTGTCCGGGTCGCCGGCGCCGCCCCTGACTGGCGGCTGGTCATCGCCGGGGACGGGCCCGAGCGGCGGGCCCTGGAACAGCAGGCGGCCGGCGCGCGCTGCGCCGAGCGGATCAGCTTCATCGGGCATGTGGACGCGCCGCGCGGCGTGCTCGCGCAGACCGACGTGTTTGTCCTCGCCTCCTACGCCGAGCCGTTCGGCCTCGGCATCCTCGAGGCGCGGGAAGCGGGCTGCGCGGTGATCGGCGCGCAGGTTGGCGGAATCGCCGAACAACTCGGAGCGAACCGTTTCGGACGAACCGTCCCGCCCGGCCGCCCCGATCTCATCGCCGACGAGCTTCGCCGGCTGATGACCGACGATGCCGCGCGCGAAGACGCGCAGCGGCGCGCCCGCCAGGGTCTCGACGTCTATCGCGTGGAGCGCATGAGCCAGGAATATGAGGAGGTATATCGCGCCGCGATCCTGGGGAGACGGGCGCAAAATCGAAAAAAGACGAGCCTGCACGCAGCGTGAGGCGCGCATCTGGCGGCGAGTGAGCCCGGAGGCGACGCTTGGGGATATGCTCGGAGAGACCCCGCACAAGCCTCGGGCCGGCATTCGGCGCCCTCGTTCACACCTGTTTCAAAAGTGTGAACGCATCTAGAATATCACAGCTATATCAGTATGTTGATCTTCTGTGCACGCGTGCACAACCGTGCCCGGAGCACAGCTCTGCGGCGCGGGCTGCGACCGGAAGGGTCTTTCGCCGAAGTCTCTCAGGGCGCCACCGAACGCGGACCGGTCGCATCGCGCTGGGCCGAACCCCGATATGGAGGGAATCCGTATTCGACGCGCAGCCGCGGTTCCCGGCCGAAGTCCGGCTGCGTCTGCAGGAGGCGGTGGCGCCCGACGACCACTCCCGCCAAGGCTATGAAGAAGACGATGCCGGGATCCGCTCCCCCGCCAGCTATCGCGGCGGGGATCATGGTGACGAAGGCGGTGGTGCGGAGGCTGTTGCAGATGGCCCAGAGTTCCCGACTTCGCGCGTCGCTTCCCGGCCGCGGCAGCGGGCGAGCGAGATCTGCGAGCAGCAGGAGGATCAGGCAGGTGCCCACGGCCCCGAGTTGCGACAGGACCGCAATCACCGAACTGGACGCCCGCGAGCTGCCGAGCCCGATCCCGAGCCCGTAGGTGTCGAGAAACGCCAGCCAGCTCTTCGCGTTCCAATAGAACCGCTCGTCGGCCGAGGCCGAGGTGGACTTGTTGATCAGCGTCTCTTCGATCAACCGCTGGGCGGGGTAGAGCGCGCTTTCGCTGAACACCAGCACGCCGAGCACGAGGACGAGCACGACGACCCCCACCAGGACCGTCGACAGGTCGCGGCCGCTGATCCGGCCGCTGACCAGCCGCCACAGCCACGACGCCCCGAGCAACAGGACGAGCGCCACCAGCCCCGCATAACCCGTGGTCGACGTGCACAACAGCAGCAGGATCAGAATGAGCACGGAAAGGGCAAGGGCCGGCTTGCAGTTCGTGGCCCGCCAGTAGCTGAACGTGAACGCGAGCACGATCAGGCTGCCGCCCGCGAAGGTCGACGCTTCGGGATAGCCGCCGGTGATCCTCCAGAATCCCTCGACCTGCACCTCGATCAGCATCGAGAACCCCGCCGTGCGGAGCGGCTCGAGCAGATCGCCCGCGCCGGAGGCCTTGCCAGCAAGATCGATCAGCCCGAGCGCCGCATGGACCCCGGCGAAGGCGAAGAAGCCGACCCGGAGCAGCTCGAAACGTCCGTCGCGCGCTAGTTGGCTGGCGACCGCAAAGAACGCGAGCACCCCGACGGTGAAATAGGCGGACTGGTTGATGTTGCCCGAAACCGGCCGCAGCGCCGTCTCCACGATCCTGCCGCCCAGCGGCACGAACACCGTGGTCTCGCCCGCGAACAGCCGCGGCAGCACGAAGGCGCTCGCCACGGCATAGAGCAGCAGCATCAGCACGACGGTCGGCGTCCAGTGCAGCTGGAACACCCGCCCGAGGTCCCGCCAGAAGGTCCGCCGAAAGACGGAGGCCGCGATCAGAAGCCCGGCGAGCGGGATGTAAAGCAGAAGCGTCGAGCCCCCCAGCGCGGTCAGCGTGACGATGGCGGTGGAGCCGAAGGCGAGCGACGCGAAGAATGCGAACGCCACAGGCGCGCCCAGCGCATAGCCGAGCCCGAGGAGCACCGCGCCGACAAGAATCGCTATGGGCGCGACGACCATCCAGCCCTGCCTCGCTTATGGGACGCGATTCAATCTCGCGCCCGCGCGCCGCGCGCCTCATCCATTCGATCGTCGCACCGGGCGAAAGAGCTAGCCCCTGTCTACTCCCCCGCGCCGAGCGCGCCGAAGGGGGATATGGCCGCGCGCGCGACCGCGCGTAGGCTCGAAGCAAGTCGGTTGGATGGGCGTACATGCGGCTCGTCGTCATCATGGTCACCGCTGATCGCAGGTCCCTGGCCGGCCTGACGCTGGCGCATCTGGAGGCCCAGACGCGCCAGCCCGACCTTGTGGTCGTCTCCGCGCCGGACGAGAGCCACGTCGATCGAACGCTCCGTGTGGCCTATCCTCTCGCGTTCGTGTTCGGGGCGCGCGGCTGCACCGCTCAACGCAACAAGGCGCTCGACTCCCCGGCCCTGCGCGGGGCCGATGTCGTCGTTTTCTTCGACGACGATTTCGTGCCCGCCGACGACTACCTCGAACGCGTGCAGGAGGCCTTCGAGCGTCGTCCGGACTGGGCGGTCCTGACCGGACTGGTCGTCGCGGATGGCGTCAAGGGACCGGGAATTGGCTTCAATGAAGCCGTGAGCCTGCTGGACCGGACGGCCTGTCCCGACCCGGCCCGCCACGAGCTGATCTCGGCATCGGGCGCCTACGGTTGCAACATGGCCTATCGGGCCGCCGACATCGGCGCGCGTCGCTTCGACGAACGGCTGCCCCTCTATGGCTGGCAGGAGGACACCGATTTTTCGCGCCGGGTCGCGGGTGGCCGGCCCGTCGTCCGCCTCCACGCGCTGCTGGGCGTGCACATGGGCATCAAGCGCGGACGCGTCAGCGGCGTGCGGTTCGGCTACTCCCAGGTCGCCAACCCGGTTTACCTCGTGCGCAAGGGCACCGGCTCGGCCCGCTGGGCGACGAGCCTGATCGCCCGGAACGTGATCGCCAACGCCGCACTCAGCCTGCGCCCCGAAGCGCATGTGGACCGCTGGGGGCGGCTCAAGGGAAACCTGATCGCATTCGGCCATGTGGTGCGCGGCCGGATCGATCCGGAATTCATCACGCAGCTCTGATCCCGCAGTGACAAGGCTCAGCTTGGAACCCACGAACCGCAGCGCAGTCGCCCAGCCTCGGACCGCGCCCGCCAGCCAGGGGGCGATCGTCGGTCTCGACCTCGTCCGCTTCGCGGCCGCCCTCAGCGTCGTGCTCTACCACTACGCCTTCTTCTCCTGGCACGAGCCGACGGGCGAGATCGGCCTGCGCGCCGCGATCGGGACGCCGGTCGCGTTCCCCGGCCTCGTCTCGGTCAGCTGGTGGGGCTGGGTCGGGGTGCAGATCTTCTTCGTGATCTCCGGCCTCGTGATCTGCATCTCCGCCGAGCGGCAGTCGGCCGGCGCCTTCCTGCGCAACCGGGTGCTGCGCCTTGCGCCGGCGCTCTGGGTCTTCGCGACGCTCAGCCTGATCGTGACCTTCCTCTACTCGTCGGCGCCGACGAATGCGACGCTGGTCATGTATCTCAGATCGCTCGTGCTTTTTCCCAAGGGTCCGTGGATCGACGGCGTGTACTGGACGCTCACGATCGAGGCTGTCTTCTATGCCGCGACCCTGGCGCTGATCGCCACCGGATGGTTCGCGCGGCTGCGCGGGATCGCTTGCGCCGCGTCCCTGGCCATCCTCGGCTTCTATCTCCTCGTCCTGGCCGCCCGGTTCTGGCCCGAGGCGCGCTTCGCCGATCCCGTGCTGGCGGTGGCCGGCGCCTATGTGTCCCGGCTGATCCTCCTTACCACCGGCGCCTACTTTCTCGTCGGCGTGAACCTGTATCTTCTCGATCGCGACGGCTGGAGCCTGCCGTCGGTCGCCGGGCTCGCCGCGAGCCTTGTCGCCGGATCGGTGGGCCTCTGGCTCTCCGCCGAGACGATGCCGGCGGTGGTCGTCCACGGTCGTTCGCCGGCGACGCCCGTCGTGATCTGGCTGGTCGTCGTGGCGCTGCTCGCGCGCGCGCTCCGCCACAATCGCGCCGGGCGCGGATCGGCGCGATTCAGATCCTTCGCGCGGTCCGGCGGTCTCGCGAGCTATCCGCTCTATCTGTATCACAACATCGCCGGCGCGTTTCTCTTCGGCCTCCTGCTCCAGGCCGGCATGGGCGGGTATTCCGCGCTCTGCGTCGCGATCGCGATCGGCGTCGCGGTCAGCGTCGGCTTTGCGCTCTGGGTGGAGCCGGCTTGCCGTCGGGCGCTCGCGCGCCGCCTCGATCGCCTCGCGGCGCTCGCCCCGGGCGCATTTTCCCTCTCGAACGTCAAAGGTTGGGATCGCACATGACAGCTTCGTTTGCAGTTCGCGACGCGCTTGCCCAACAGCGGGCGGACAGCCCGGAGATCGTGCCGGCAATCCTCTGCGGAGGGTCGGGGTCCCGGTTGTGGCCGGTGTCGCGGCGCGAGTTCGCCAAACAGCACGCACCGATTCTCGGCGGCGCCTCGCTGTTCCAGCGCACGCTCTCGCGGCTTGACGCGAAGCTGTTCGCAACCCCGATCGTGATCGGCGGCGCCGCCACGCGCTTCATGATCGCCGACCAGGCCGCCGAGCTCGGCATGGATATCGACATCGCGCTCGAGCCGGAGGGCCGCGGCACGCTGGCGGCGGTGACGCTCGCCGCCTGCCTCGCGGCGCGGCGCGACCCGGCGGCCATGGTTCTCGTCATGCCCTCCGACCAGTTGATCCCCGACGTGGAGGCGTTCCATGCGAGCGTCGCCGAGGCGGCGCGCCTGGCGATTGACGGTCGGATCGTCCTGATCGGTCTGGAGCCGACCGGCCCTGCGACCGGCTTGGGGTACATCGTACCGGGCGAGGCGCTGGCGCCGAATGCGCATATCGTCGCGCAGTTCGTCGAGAAACCCGATGGGGCCCGGGCCGCCGACCTCGTCGGACGGGGCTGCTTGTGGAACGCCGGCATGTTCTGCTTTCGCGCCGACGCCGGGCTGCGGGAGATCGAAGAACACGCGCCCGAAGCGCTCGGCGCGGTCCGCAAGGCGATCGAGGCGGCGTCGCTCGACCTCGGCGCCCTGCGGCTGGGCGCCGAGTTCGCGGCCGCCCCGAAGATGAGCTTCGATCACGCCGTCATGGAGCGCACGACACGCGCCGCCGTCGTGGGAGGGGCGTTCGACTGGTCCGACCTCGGCGACTGGAAAGGGGTCTGGGAGCGCAGTCCGCAGGATGCGCAGGGGGTCGCGTGCGAGGGACGGGTGCACGCCCGCGACGTCACCAGCAGCTATCTGCGGTCGGACGGTCGGCTGCTCTGCGTGCTCGGGGTGTCGGGACTGGCGGTCATCGACACCGTCGACGCGGTGCTGGTCGCGCCCATCGAGCGCGCGCACGAGGTCAAGGCGCTGGTCCGGGATCTCGAGGCGGTCGGCATGACCGAAGCCTGCACGCCCGCGCGCGTGCACCGGCCCTGGGGCTGGTACCAGACGATGGATCTCGGCGACCGGTTCCGCGTCAAGCGGATCATGGTGAAGCCGGGCAAGAAGCTGTCGCTGCAGCGCCACCATCACCGCGCCGAACATTGGGTCGTCGTGCGCGGAACGGCCGAGGTCACCCGCGACGACGAGGTGTTGCTGCTGCGAGAGAACGAGTCCGTCTACCTCCCCCTCGGCTGCATTCACCGGCTCGCCAACCCGGGCAAGATCCCGGTCGAGATCGTCGAAGTCCAGACCGGGGCTTATCTCGAAGAAGACGACATCGTCCGGATCGAGGACGACTTCGGCCGGCTTTAGCTGGCGGCGGCCGACCAGCCAGCACCCCGCGCCGGCGCCATACCGGATCCGGCTGGTCGCTTCGCCCCGGCGGCGCGTTAACACAGGTTTCCATCGCGTTGACGAGCGAGGTGGTTTCCTTTTGAATCAGCTAGATAGCCGTCCGGGCACGCGTGCCCAAACGTGCCTGCCGGTCGCGCCTTCAAGGCATGGATCATGGCGGCGACTGGATCACACTCGCGCGTCAGGGTATCTGTTTGCCGTTGAACGCGCTGAAGCCCGCAGGTGGCGCCCCCACCCGGAGCTTCGTCCAGGTCCGTGACCGAGATCGCCAGGGCCTGGGCGCCTTCGCCGCCGGTGGCGCCGACCCGAACGACCACGTCGTAGACGTTGCCGGGCCCGGCGAGGCGATCACCGGCGCCCTAGATCTCGATGAAATAGCCCATCGAGGACCACTGGCCCGAGGCGTCGTTCCACTTGTCGCTGTTGGCGATCATGTGGAGGTGATCTTCCTCGATCCCGTTCCAGATGCCGTTCGGCTCGCCGACGGTCCAGTTGGTGTACCGGCCGGGCGGGGCGCCGCCGTCGCCCCGCCCGTTCCAGAAGACCTGCCCGGCCTCCGGGCCC
>CAYTMB010000003.1:0-2619 GCA_964438465.1 uncultured Rhodovulum sp.
CGGGGCGCCGCCCCGCGCGATCCGGTCGCCCGGAGCGCGCGAGCGCGGAGGGCGAAGGGCGCAACTCATCCCCGTCGGTCTGTAATCGATGCGCGCCTGCCTGGCAGGCGCGCACCGATTTGTCGCGGGACAAATCGGTGAAGCAAATGCGGCCACCGCGCGCTCCGGCATCCGGCTCCGGGCCAGCTCCGAGGCGATCAGCCGGCGCCCGCCTGACCGGACGCTGCGGCGGCGTCGAGATCGTCGGCGATCCTGATCCAGGTCTCGGGCGGCTGCGCGCCGACCACGACATACTGGCCGCCGAGAATGAAGGTCGGCACGCCGGTCACCCCCATCGCGCGCGCCGCCTCGGCCTCGGCGCGCACCGCCTCGCGATCGGCGTCGCCGGCCAGCAGCCGCTCCGCCACCGCGCCGTCCATCCCCGCCTCCTCGGCGACCGAGCGCAGCACGGCGGGATCGGAGATGTCCTCGCCCGCCTCGAAGTAGCGGCGAAACAGCGCCATCTTCACCGCCGTCTGCACCCCCTCGGCCTCGGCCCAGTGGATCAGCCTATGCGCGTCCAGCGTGTTCGGCGCCCGCCGGATCGCCGCGAAGTCGATCCGCAGCCCCGCCGCGGCCGCCGCCGCCTCGAGCCGGGCGTGGATCCCCGCCACGGCCTCCGGGCCGCCGAACTTGGCGTTGAGGTACTCCGCCCGGTCCACGCCCTCGGCCGGCAGCTCGGGATTGAGCTGGTAGGGCCGCCAGCGCAGCGTGAAGGTCTCGGGCGACCGGCCGGCGGTGGCGCGCATCAGGTTGGCCGCCCCGATGTAGCACCAGGGGCAGACCGGGTCGGAGATGATCTCGAGCCGGGTCATCCCGGCGCCTCCGGATGGTTCGGGTCGATCCAGCGCACCTCCTCGACCGCCTCGGCCGGCGCGATGTCGAGATTGACCACCACCGGCTCCTGGTCGCTGCGCACCACCACGCATTGCAGCGGCGCCTCGCTCGAGGCGTTGATCTCCTGATGCGGCACATAGGGCGGCACGAAGATGAAATCCCCCGGCCCGGCCTCGGCGGCGAACTCCAGCCGCTCGCCCCAGCGCATCCGCGCCCGGCCCGCGACGACATAGATGATGCTCTCCAGCGCGCCGTGGTGATGCGCGCCGGTTTTGGCGTTCGCGTCGATCCGCACCGTCCCGGCCCAGAGCTTGTTCGCGCCGGCCCGCGCATGGTCGATCGCGGCCGCGCGGGTCATGCCCGGCGTCTGCGGCGTGTTGAGATCAAGCTCCCCCGAGCGCACGATCCGCACGCCGTTCTCGCGCCAGTCGACCTGTCCGGTTGCGTCGGTCATCGCTGCGGCCCCTCCCCGGGCGGCGTCGTCTCGCGCAGGCGCCGGCGCAGCAGCTTGCCGTTGGCGTTGCGCGGCAGGACGTCGAGGACATGGAACGCCCTCGGGCATTTGTAGCGCGCCAGCAGCCCCGCGCAATGGGCGGCGAGCTCGGCTTCGGGCGTCGGCGCGCCGCGCGGCGCGTAGAAGGCCGCGACGATGCTGACCCCGGGCCGGACCGCGCGCTCGACCACGGCGGCGTCGGCGACGCCGGGATGGGCGAGCAGCGCCGCCTCGACCTCCTGCGGGCTGACGCGGTAGCCGCCGGCGTTGATCAGGTCGTCGGCCCGGCCGAGATGCGCCACCGCGCCGTCCTCGGCCATGCGCGCCCGGTCGCCGGTCACGAACCACTCGCCGCGGCGGGCGGCGGCGTCATCCTCCGGCCGGCGCCAGTAGCCGAGCATCAGCCCGGGATCGCGGCGCGAGACCGCGAGCAGGCCCTCCTCGCCGCGCGCGACCGGGGTCTCGCCGGTCTCGGGCAGGATCGCGATGCGCCGGCCCGGCTGCGGATAGCCGGTGAAGCCCGGAACCGGCGGGCGGGTCGGGCTGAACGAGACATAGGTCGAGACCTCGCTCATGCCGATGGCTTCGAAGACCGGCTTGCCGGTCGCCTGCGACCAGGCCCGGCGCAGCGGGTCGGGCAGCGCCTCGCCCGCGCTCAGCCCGTGGCGCAGCCCGGCGAAGCCGGCGCCGAGATCGGCGCCCGCCTCCAGCATCTGGCGATAGACCCCGGGCGCGCCCGCAAAGATCGTGGCGCCGTGGGCGGCGGCGAGACGCGGCCAGACGGCGCGATCGGGCGGGCCGGCGTAGATCAGCGCCGTGGCGCCGATGGCCCAAGGGTCGGTCAGGCCGGCGCCAAGCGTATAGGTCCAGTTGAACGCGCCAGCGTGCAGCACGCGGTCCTCGGGCGTCAGGCCATACCAGCCGTCCCACATCATCCGCCGCGCCCAGGCCGCGCGCTGGGCGTGCACCACCCCCTTCGGCCGCCCGGTCGCGCCGGAGGTATAGACCATGTAGGCGGGATCGTCCGGGCCGGTCGCGGCGAACTCCAGCGGCTCGGCCGCGCGCAGCGCGGCGATCCCGGCCGGGCCGATCACCGGCGTCCCCGGCGCCTCGGGCAGATCGAGACCGGCCCCGAGCGCGATCATCGCGGGCGCGAGATCGGCGAGGATCGCCGCCACCTCGGGCCGGGTCAGCAGCGCCGAGACCGGCACGGGAACCGCGCCGAGCGCGTTGGCGGCGAAGAACAGCAG
>CAYTMB010000003.1:2719-4054 GCA_964438465.1 uncultured Rhodovulum sp.
CGTCGAACAGCGCCGGCGCCGGCAAGGCGGCGCTCAGCCCGCCGCGGCGAAATAGTCGCCGAGCACCCGCAGGTAGACCCGCCGCAGCGCCTCGATGTCGGCGACCGCGGCGCGTTCGTCGACCTGGTGCATGGTCGGGCCGTGCAGGCCGAACTCGACCACCGGGCAGTGGTCCTTGACGAAGCGCGCGTCCGAGGTGCCGCCGGTGGTGGAATAGGCCGGCGTCACCCCGGTCTCGGCGGCGACGGCGCGGGCGACCAGCTCGGTGAACGGCCCCGGCTCGGTGAAGAAGCTCTCGCCCGAGATCTCGTAGCGCGCCTCGATCTCGACGCCGAACTCCGCGATGACCCGCGCGGCCTCGGCGTCGATCCATTCGGACAGCGACCTGCCGGAATGCGTGTCGTTGAAGCGGATGTTGACCGTCGCGCGCGCTTCGGCGGGGATCACGTTCGAGGCGGGATTGCCGATGTCGATGGTGGTGATCGCGAGGGTCGACGGCCCGAAGAACGCGGTGCCCGCATCGAGCGGCGCCGCCCCCAGCCGGTCGAGCAGCCGCACCAGCGCCGGCGCCGGGTTGCGCGCGCGCTCGGGATAGGCGGCGTGGCCCTGCTGGCCGCGCACGCGCAGCCGCGCGGTGATCGAGCCGCGCCGGCCGATCTTCATCGCGTCGCCGGTGCGCGCGGCCGAGGTCGGCTCGCCGACGAGGCAGTGGTCGAGCCGCTCGCCGTTCGCCGCCATCCAGTCGAGGATCGCGACGGTGCCGTCGGTGGCGTCCGCCTCCTCGTCGCCGGTGATCAGCAGCGCCACCGACCCCGCCGGCGGCGCGGCGGCGACGAAGTCGATCGCCGCGGCGGCGAAGGCCGCGACGCCGGATTTCATGTCCGAGGCGCCGCGGCCGTAGATCCAGCCGTCCGCGATCTCGGCGGCGAAGGGCGGATGCGTCCAGGCCGCGAGGTCGCCCGGCGGCACCACGTCGGTATGGCCGTTGAACCCGAGCACCGGCCCCTCCGCGCCCCAGCGGGCGTAGAGATTGGCGATCCCGCCGCGGTCGCAGCGCGCGGTGCGGAACCCCGCGGCGCCGAGCCGTTCCTCCAGCAGCGCGATGGCGCCGCCCTCGGCGGGCGTGACCGAAGCGCAGCGGATCAGCTCGGCGGTCAGGGCTACGGCGTCGGTCATGGCGGTCTCCTCCTGCGCCGCACCCTATAGTCCGGGCGCGACCGGCCGGGCAACCGCGCGCGGCGGGGGGCGAAAGGCGGTGGAGCGGGCGACGGGAATCGAACCCGTGTCTCTAGCTTGGAAGGCTAGGGTCTTACCATTACACAACGCCCGCGTCGC
>CAYTMB010000003.1:4154-30673 GCA_964438465.1 uncultured Rhodovulum sp.
TACAGCGCCCGCCGTTCGGCGAGGCTCGCGCCCGCCACCACCTCGTCGAGGATCGCCACCCAGTCGGGATAGGCGTGGGTCAGCTCCGACACCGTCCAGTCGCTGCCGTACATGCAGCGTTCGAACCCGAACACCTCGATGGCGCGCGCGACATAGGGTTTCACCTGCCCGGCCGTCCAGTTGGCATGATCGGCCTCGGTCACCACGCCCGACACCTTGCACAGCACGTTGGGCAGCGCCGCCAGCTCGGCGATCTGGTCCCACCACGGCGCCTTCAGCCCGTGCCTGATGTCCGGCTTGCCGATATGGTCGAGCACGAAGGTCACCTCCGGACAGCGCCGCGCCAGCTCGATCGCATAGACCATTGCCCAGTGTTTGACGCAGATGTCGAAGGTGAAGCCGAACTTCGGCAGCAGCCGCACCGCCTCGAGAAACCCCGGCGCCAGCACGAAGGACGGATCGCGCTCGGTCTCGATCAGCCGCCGGATCCCCTTCACCGCCGGCATCGCCGCCAGCCGCTCCAGATCGCCCTCGACCGCCGCCCCCTTCTCCAGCGGCGCATGCGCGACCATCCCGCACAGCCGCGGGTCGGCGTCGGCCAGCCCCTGGATGAACTCCGCCTCCGCCAGATGCAGCCCCGGATCGACCGCGACCTCGGCGAACACCAGCCTGTCGACCTCGACCGCCGCCCGCGCCGCGTCGAACTCGGCGAGGCCGTGGCTGCGGTTGATCTTCGGGAGAGCCGCCAGCCAGCCATAGCTCAGCCGCTCGACATCGTAGAGATGGACATGGGCGTCGACGATCGCGAACTCGGGCATGGGTTCCTCCTTCAGGGATGGCGCGCAAGATGGCCGGGACCGAGATCGGCCAGCCGGGTGACGCCCAGCAGGCCCATCACCCGGTCGATCTCGCTGCGATAGATCTCGAGGGCGTGCGCGACCCCCGCCTCGCCGGCGACGGCCAGGCCCCACAGCTGCGGCCGCCCGATCAGCGCCGCCCGCGCGCCCAGCGCCAGCGCCTTGACCACGTCGCCGCCGCGCCGCAGCCCGCCGTCGACCAGCACCGGAATGCGCCCCGCCACCGCATCCACCACGCCCGGCAGCGCATCCAGCGACGAGATCGCGCCGTCGAGCTGCCGCCCGCCGTGGTTCGAGACGATCACCCCGTCCACCCCGGCCTCGACCGCGCGCCGGGCCTCGTCCGGATGCAGCACGCCCTTCAGCAGAAACGGCCCCGTCCACAGCCCGCGCAGCCAGTCGACGTCGGCCCAGGACAGCCCCGGGTCGAGCAGCTCCGCCATGCGCTTCGACAGGCTCTTCAGATCCGCCGGCTCGCCCGCGCGCACATAGTTGGCGAAGGTGATCCTCGGGAGCTCGGTCCGCATCCGCAGCAGCCAGGGCAGTTTCAGCGCCATGCCGGCCAGATCGGCGACGCCGAAGCTCGGCGGGATGGTGAAGCCGTTGCGCAGGTCGCGCTCGCGCCGCCCGAGCAGCTGGTTGTCGATGGTCAGCACCAGCGCGTCGAACCCGGCGGCCGCGGCCCGGCGCACGAACTCGGCGGTGAAGTCGCGCTCGCGGTAGACGAAGACCTGCATCCAGCGCGGCGCCGTCCCGATCGCCGGCAGGTCCTCGAGCCGGCAGACCGAGGCGTGGCTGAGGCAGAACGCCGTCCCCGCCGCCGCCGCCGCCCGCGCCGCCGCCCGCTCGCCGTCCGGCCAGAACAGCCCGCTGAGCCCGGTCGGCCCGACGATCACCGGCGTCTCCAGCCGCCGCCCGAACAGCTCGACCGACTGGTCGCGCGACGCGGCGCCGTCCAGCGGCCGCGGCAGCAGGTCCCAGTCGGCGAAGGCGGCCTCGTTGCGCCGCAGCGTGCGCTCGTCCTCGGCGCCGCCGTCGGCGAAGTCGAACACCGGGCGCGGCAGCGCCCGCATCGCCAGCCGGCGCAGGTCCGCGACGCCGTAGGCCCGCGCCAGCGTCATCGCCGCGCGCGCCGGGGGGTTGAAGTCGCGCGCCCACCTGCGATGCTGCGGCCAAAACCCCAGCGAGGACGCGCATGATCACCGATCCCCCGGCCCTGACCCTCCGGCGCGGCTTCGCGCGGCCCGATCCCGCGCTCCTCGCGGCGCTCGCCGGCGTGCCGACCGGCTACGCCGTCGATGCGATGCAGGGGCGCGGCGGGCTCGACCACCGCATCAAGCCGCTGGTCCCGATGACCGGCCCGATGCTCGGCGTCGCGGTCACCTGCGACTGCGGCCCGTCCGACAATCTCGCGCTGTTCGGCGCGCTGGCCGTGGCGCAGGCCGGCGACGTGCTGGTCGCCGCGACCGACGGCTTCACCGGCGCCTCGGTCACCGGCGACCTGCTGCTCGGGATGGCCCGGAACCGCGGCGTCGCCGGCTTCGTCACCGACGGGCTGATCCGCGACCTCGCCGGCGTGCTCGGCGTCGGCCTGCCGGTGTTCGCGGCGGGGATCACCCCGAACTCGCCCGCGCGCAACGGCCCGGGAACCGTCGGCCTGCCGGTCGTGGTCGGCGGCGTCCCGGTCTCGTCGGGCGACATCCTGATCGGCGACGCCGACGGCGTGGTGGTGATCCCGCAGGCCCGCGCCGCCGCCGTGGTCGCCGGCCTCGCCGCCGTGCGCGCCGCCGAAGCCGCGCTGGAGGCCAAGGTGCAGGCCGGGCTGGAGATCCCCGATTTCATCACCGCGATCCTGAATTCCGAACGCACGATCGAACTCGAATGACGCCCGAAAACTCGGAGTCGCACGCGTGCGACTCCGATCAGGCTTCTGATCAGAAACACAAAAATCCGCAGCGTTAACCGAACGGTAAGCTGCACGACACTTCAGGAAGAAAGCGCGCCGGCCCCGCCGTCGCGCCCGGGCCCCAAGCCCGGACAGCGGCCGACCGCCCCCCTGGCCGGCCGCTTCACGGCCGCCCGCGGTCGCGCCGCCGCCCTTCTTGCGGGCGGATGCGGGGTGCGGGCCAGCGACGGCGGAGGCCGGGGCGCCAGTGTCGTGCAGCGTGACCGAACGGCAACCTGCGTCGCCGCAGCGCGCCGCAAGCGCCCTTGTCGCTGGTGGACCCGGGTTCACTGCCGCAGCCGGGCGCTGCGCCCGTAGGCGAGCAGCATGGCGATGATGACGACGCCGTAGATGATCTGCCGGCCGGCCTCGGGCATCTGCATCACCGACAGCACGCTCTGGAGCAGCACGATCAGGATCGTGCCCGCCACCGTGCCGGAGAACTTGCCCGAGCCGCCGAGGATGTTGGTCCCGCCGATCACCACCGCCGCGATGGCCGGCAGCAGATAGGGATCGCCCATCGCCTGGAACGCCTTGGACGAATACCCCGCCAGCAGCAGCCCGGCGATCGAGGCGAGCAGGCTGCACAGCGCGAAGCTCGCCACCAGCACCAGCCGGGTGTCGATGCCCGACAGATACACCGCCGCCTCGCGGTTGCCGATGGCGTAGATATAGCGCCCGAGCGGGGTGCGCCGCAGCATGAACGCCACCGCCAAGCCGATCAGGCCCCAGATCACCACCGGGTTCGGGATGCCGAGGATCGAGCCCTTGGCCAGCACCAGCATCGTCTGCGTCGGCTGGCTCGACGGCGAGAACCCGCCCGTCAGCATCACCATCAGCCCGCGCAGCACCACGTTGACCCCGAGCGTGAAGATCATCGACGGCACCCGCAGATAGGCGACCCCGATCCCGTTCACGATCCCGATCAGCAGCCCGACCCCGAGCCCCACCGGGATCGCCATCGGCCCGCCCCAGGCGGTGGCCAGCATCGCCGAGGCCGCCATCGTCCAGGGCACGCTGAGGTCGATATGCCCCAGCAGCACCACCAGCATCATCCCCGCCGCGACGATCCCGAGGAAGGAGGCGACCTTCAGCTGCAGCAGCAGGTAGTTGGGCGACAGCAGCGTCAGCGTGCCCTGGGTCGTCATCGTGTAGACCGACCCGATCGCGAGGATCGCGAGGATGAACGCGCCCGCGAACTTCAGCGGCCGGTCGAGGCGGTCGAACATGGCGATCATCGGAACATGTCCAGTCGGTTCTTCATGCGAAACACCCTCGCGGCCCCGAAACTGACCGCGGCGAGCAGGATCAGCCCCTCGAACATCGGCTGCAGCATCGGATTGGCGAGAAAACCCACCGCCGAGTCGCTGTCGACCACCCGGAACAGGAAGGTGATCGAGCGCAGCACCATCACCCCGAAGATCGAGCCGATCACCCCGCCGGCGCCGCCCAGCAGCGAGGCGCCGCCGATCACCACCGCCGCGATCGAGTTCAGCGTATAGGTCCCGGCCTGGATCGGATCGGCGTTGCCGCTGCCGGTCTGGATCGCGAAATACAACCCCGCCAGCCCCGCGAACAGCCCGCCCAGCGTATAGGCGGCCAGCTTCGCCCGGTCGACCTTGACCCCCGACATATAGGCGCCCGCCTCGTTCGAGCCCACGGCGTAGACCGCCCGCCCGGTCTCGGAATTGCGGAACGGCAGCCAGATCAGCAGCACCACCAGCGCCAGCACCACGATCGGCGCCGGGATGCCCTCGATCAGCCGGAACCAGGCCGGCGACCCGTCCGGCCACCAGCCGTAGGTGGCGGGCAGCTCGCTCAGCGCGTTGGTGACCACCCAGTTCAGGTCGCCGTCGACCTTGCCGCCCGGCGTCGGCCGGATGAACAGCGCCACCCCGTTGAACGCCGCCCCGGTGGCCAGCGTCACCACGATGGGCTGCAGCCGCCCGTAGACGATCACCAGCCCGTTGATCAGCCCGCCCAGCGCGCCGAGCGCCACGCAGGCGACGCAGCCGAGCGCGATCTGCAGCGGCGTGCCGCTGACCAGCTCGGAGGCCGCCGAATTGACCAGCGTCATCAACGCGCCCACCGACAGGTCGATCCCCCCCAGCAGCACCGGCAGCGTCTGCGCCATCGCCAGCAGGATCAGCGTCGTCGCCTCGTTCGAGTTCTGCACGTAGAGGTCGGTGGTGAAGCCGCGCGGATGCATCGAGCTGTAGGTGAGATAGAGCCCGAGGAACATCGCCAGCGCCAGCAGCGCGCCGGCGTTCTGCCCGAGCCGGATCCGCAGGTCGCTCATGCCAGCATCGCCTCCGCCGCGCCGGTGGTGAGGTTGAACGCGCCCGCCACGATGTTGGTCTCGGAAATGTCGGCGCCCTCCAGCACCCGCACGATCCGCCCGCCATAGAGGATCAGCACCCGGTCGCAGCAGCCGACCAGCTCCTCGTAATCCGTCGAATAGAGCAGGATCGTCGTGCCCCCGTCCGCCAGCTCGCGCAGCAGCCGGTAGATCTCCTGCTTGGTGCCGACGTCGATCCCCCGCGTCGGATCGTTCAGGAGCAGGATCCGCGCCCCGGTCAGCAGCCATTTGGCGATCACCACCTTCTGCTGGTTGCCGCCCGACAGCGTCGCCACGGCGTTGTCGACGTCGCCGGCCTTGATCCGCAGCTTCGCGACCATCTCGCCGATGCGCGCGGCCTCGGCGGCGCGGTCGATCACGATCCCTCGCGTCACGCTCCCCAGCGCGGTCAGCGAGATGTTCTCGCCGATCGACATCGGCAGCACGAGGCCCTCGGTCTTGCGGTCCTCGGGGATCAGCGCGATGCCGAGCGCCGGGCCGGTCGCCACCGTCGGGCTGGTGATCCGCACCGGCTTGCCCTCGACGGCGACCGTGCCCTCGACCCCGTTCAGCACCCCGAACAGCGCCAGCAGCAGCTCGCGCTGGCCCTGGCCGTCGAGCCCGCCGAGCCCGACGATCTCGCCGCGCCCGGCGGTGAAGGAGATATCCGCCAGCCGGTCGGTCCAGCCGAGCCCCGTCACCTCCAGCACCGGCGGCGGCGGCGCTGTGCGCGCGGGCTTCGGCGGATAGACCCCGCTGACGTCGCGCCCGACCATCAGCTGCACCACCTCGTCGCCGCTGCATTCGCCCTGGGGGAAGGTGCGCACCCGGCGGCCGTTGCGGAACACCGAGACGGTGTCGGCCAGCTCGTTGATCTCGTGCATCCGGTGCGAGATGTAGAGGATCGCCATGCCCTCGGTCCGCAGCCGGTGCAGGATGGCGTAGACCCGCTCGACGTCCGCCGCGGTCAGGGCCGAGGTCGCCTCGTCGAGGATCAAGAGCTTCGGCTCGCGGCCGAGCGCCTTGGCGATCTCGACCATCTGCCGGCGCGACAGCGGCAGGTCGCGCACCCGCGCGATCGGGTTCACGTCCTCGCAGCCGACCCGCGCCAGCAGCGCCTCGGCGCGGCGGCGCTGGGCGCGGTGGTCGATCAGCCCGAAGCGCCGCGGCGGATCGGTGATCGAGATGTTGTCGGCCACCGACAGATCCGGGATCACCGACAGCTCCTGGAACACGCTGACGATGCCGATGGCGTTCGCCGCCATCGGCGAGGTCAGCGTCACGCGCGCGCCGGCGAACTCCATCGCGCCGGCGTCGGGCGCGATCACCCCGGCGATGACCTTGATCAGCGTCGACTTGCCGGCGCCGTTCTCGCCGAGGACGGCATGGATGGACGCGGCGGAGGCGGCGAAATCGACCTCGGACAGCGCGCGCACCCCGCCATAGGATTTCGACACGCCGGTCAGGCTCAGCAGCGGCGCGGCGGAGGCGTCGGTCATGAGATTGGCGGGTCCCCGCGTCAGGTGGGCCGCCGCCGGGGCCCGGCCCCGGCGGCGGTCGGCGCCGGAGACGGCGTCAGTTGTCGTCGCCGGTCTGCGCCATCAGCTCCGGCGCGGTGAAGGCGAGGCCGCAGGGCGGAAACGCGTTCGCCGCGAAGAAGTCGGCGGTCAGATCGGGGAAGTAGTCCTCGCCCGCCACCTGGTTCTCGTAGGTCACCACCGGGTTCGGCACCGAGGTCAGCTGCGGGATCGGCTCGCCCTTCAGCGCGGCGATGGCGGCCTTCAGCGCGATGGCGACCTGCGCCGGCGACTGGCCGTAGGACATGCCCTTCAGCCCGTCGTCGGCGAATTCGGCCATCTGGATGCGGAACAGGTTCTCGCCCTCGCCCGACATCGGCACGAACGGGTGGCCGGCGTCGATCAGCGCCTGGATCGTGCCGTTCGAGCCGCCCTGGGTGAAGATGCCGTCGAAATGCCCGTGCGCGGCGATGGCGTCGGCGGTGGCCTTCTGCGAATCGCCCGGCGCCCAGTTGCCGACGACCTCGACCACCTCGAAGTTCCTGCCCTCGCCCTCGACGATCGAGCGGAAGCCGTCATGCCGCTCCTGGTCCGCCGAGAAGCCCGGCACGCCGCGGATCTCCAGCAGCTTGCCGCCGTCGGGCAGATGCTCGACCAGCCATTCGCCGGACATGGTGCCCATGGCGATCTGGTCCTGGGCGATGCCGGCCATGTCCTCGCCCTCGACCTGGTTGTCGAAGGCGATCAGCACGGTGCCCTTCTGGTTCGCCAGCCGGGTCACCCGCTCCCAGCCGGTCGGGGTGTTGGGGTTGACCAGCACGGCGTCGAAGCCCTGGTTGATATAGTCCTCGACCGCGCCGAGCTGCGCCGCCATGTCGGTTCCCACCGAGACCACCTTGAATTCGGCCAGATCCTTGGCGATGTCGGGCTCGGCGGCATAGGCCTTGGCGGTCTGGATCATCTGGATGCGCCAGACGTTGGCGACAAAGCCGTTGACCACGGCGATGCGGTAGGGGCCTTCCTTGGCCGGCCACTGGAAATATTTGGTGTCGGCGCTCCAGGGCTTGAAACATTCCGGCTCGAAGCCCGGCCCCGCGACGATCTCCGGCCCCGCGGCCAGCGCCGTGCTCGACATCAGGCCGAAGCCTATTCCGCACGCGACGAGAAGTCCCTTCACAGACATGGTTTTCTCCCTGATCCGCCGCCGCGCAGCGCGGTCGGCGTTTTTGTTATTGGTGTCGCACGGCGCCGTTTGCGCCGCGCCTGTCGCCGTCCCGCAGTCCGCCAGAGCGCCCGGGCCCGGCCACGCCCGAAAACCCTCGTCGCCGCCGCCTCGGGACCTTAGCGCCGCCGCAGCCTCCGGCGGCGCCGCGCCCCGGCCGGCGCCCACCCTCGCAGGCTACCGCCGCCCCCGGGGTTGCGTCAAGCCGGTGATATATTAGTTCCCTAACCCCCGCGGCCGCCCCCCGACTCCGCGCCCAAGGCGCCGCCCGACGCGCCCCCACCCCGGCCGACCGCCCGCACCCGCAAGGATTTCATTCAGGTTTGAAACCCTATTGAGCAGTCGAGGGGCCCCCGCCCACAGGCGGGGAGAAAAAAAGACTCGCGGCCAACTGGCCGCTCCTTGTTCTTGCCCTCCGCCGGCGCCGCGCTCCGACACCGGGAGACGGCGCCGCAAGCGCCGCGCCGCAGCGCGCCGCGAGCGCCTCGGCGCCGCCCGCGCGCCCTCGACGCGGCGCCTCCCCGCCCGGCCGCCGCGCGCGGACTTTCTATTATTCCAACAATATCAGATGCTTGACCTGCGTCACATCGTGTTACGCCCCGATCAGCCCTTGAACCGCGTCTCCGGAACCCCCGTCACCCCGACGTCGAGCGCGAACAGCCCGCCGGCCAGCGGCTGCGCCGCCAGCGCCGCCCCCTCCAGGTCCCAGATCGCCGAGGTGACATAGAGCGTCGCCAGATCCGGCCCGCCGAACATGCAGCTCGTCGGCTTCTCCACCGGCAGCTCGACCACCCGCAGCAGCGCGCCCTCCGGCGAATAGCGCGCCACCCGCCAGCCGCCCCACTGGGCGTTCCACAGGCAGCCCTCGGCGTCGATGGTCGAGCCGTCCGGCCCCATCCCGCTGCCCGCGAGCTCGACGAACGGCCGCCGGTTTCCGATCGTCCCCGCCCCGGCGTCGAAGTCGAACCGGTCGATCCGCCCGTCCATGGTGTCGGCGAAATACATCGTCGCATCATCGAGGCTCCAGACCAGCGTGTTCGAGCAGCCGATCCCGTCCAGCATCTTCGTGACGCTGCGGTCCGGATCGACCCGGTAGAGCGCGCCCGAATGCCGCTCCAGCCCGTCGTCCATCGAGCCGGTCCAGAACCGCCCGCGCCGGTCGCACTTGCCCTCGTTGAACCGCGTGCCCGCGCTCGCCGGCTCCGGCCGGGCGATCCAGTCGATCGCGCCGGTCCCGAGGTCGTAGAACGCGATCCCCGAGGCGAAGCCGACGATCAGCCCGCCGCCCTCGCGCAGCGCGAAGCAGGCGATCCGCTCGGGCATCTCCCAGCGCGCGACCGCGCCGGTCGCCGGGGTCAGCCGCTGCAGCAGCCGCCCCTCGATGTCGACCCAGTACAGCGCCTGCTCGGCCACGTCCCAGACCGGGACCTCGCCGAGGATGTTCTTCGCGTCGACGACGCAGCTCACGGTCATGTTGCGCGCTCCCCCCGATGGCCCCTATACCCCTGAGCAATAGCCGGCGCCCGGCCGAACCGGCAAGCGGCTCAGCCCGGGAGGCCCGATGAAGATCACCGCCATCCGCACCGTCGTCGTCAACGCCGAGATGCGCAACTGGGTGTTCGTCAGGGTCGAGACCGACCAGCCCGGCCTTTACGGCTGGGGCGAGGCGACGCTGGAATGGAAGACCCGCGCCGTGGTCGGCGCCGTCGAGGACCTCGCGCCGCTGATGATCGGCCGCGACCCGCGCGACATCGAGCAGGCGGTGCGGGTGATGAAGAAACACTCGTTCTGGCGGCTCGGGGTCATCGGCATGAGCGCGGTCTCCGGCATCGAGATCGCGCTGTGGGACATCCTCGGCAAGGCGCTCGGCGTCCCGGTCTGGCGCCTGCTCGGCGGCAGGGTCCGCGACAAGGTGCGGGTCTACACCCATCTCGGGCTCGGCGACATGCGCGCGGTCTACGAGACGCTGGACGCGGCGCCCCTGGTCGCGCACGCCCGCGCGGTGGTCGAGAAGGGCTACACCGCGCTCAAGGCGGTGTTCATCCCCTACACCCATTTCCACGCGCCGCTGCCCGAGGTCGACAAGGTCGCCGGCATGATGGCGGCGCTGCGCGAGGCGGTGGGGCCGGGCGTCGAGATCATGGTCGACTTCCACGCCCGCCCGGCCTCGGTGGCCGCGGCGCTGGCCTATATCGAGGCGCTGGCCCCCGGCCGGCCGATGTTCGTCGAGGAGCCGCTGACCCCCGGCGACACCAAGGGGCTCGCGGCGCTCGCCGCGCGGACCGGCGTGCCGCTGGCGACCGGCGAGCGGCTGATCGACCGCATCGAGTTCGACGAGCTGTTCCGCTCGCGCGCGGTCTCGATCGCCCAGCCCGACATCTGCCATGTCGGCGGCCTGCTGGAGGCGAAGAAGATCGCCGCGATGGCCGACGCCGCCTCGATCGGCCTCGCCCCGCACAACCCGCTCGGCCCGATCGCCGGAGCCGCCGCGCTGCATTTCGCGGTCTCGACGCCGAACCATGTGATCCAGGAGGAGATGGTCGGCGCGGCGCCCTGGTACGCCGAGGTGGTCGATGGCCCGATCCGCATGGTCGAGGGCTGCTGGCGGGTTCCCGAGCGGCCCGGGCTCGGGGTGGAGGTCGACGAGGCGGTCGCGGCGCGGCATCCGTTCGAGCAGGAGGTGATGCATGCGCAGAACGCCGTGCTGGAGGACGGGACCATCGTCGACTGGTAGGCGCGGAGCGTATCACGTTGTTACGCTAGTCATGTATTTGATTTTACTTGATTAAAGTATTAACAGGCGAGTTATCCACAGGCATTGCCGTGGCTCGGGCGTGGCGGGGGCGACGGCTCCATACTGAGCGCCGTCGGCGCCGTGATTCCGCCCGGTTTGTCCCGTGACAAATCGGGCCGCGCCGGCCTCGTCTATTCTGCGGGCGGCTCCGATCGTAAGGATTGGAGCCGCTGTCCGTCGCCTTCACCCGTGGCGGACAGCGGCGGGGTCGGATCGCAGGCCGCTGGGCGGCGAGCGCCGCCGGGGCAGTTTGATGTCCGGTTCCGCCGCTTCGTGCGCCGTCTGCTGCGCCGCACCGTCCACGACATCGCGCTGACGCTGGACCGGGAGCGCGCCGGGCGCGATGCCACGCGCGGACTGCGGTCCGAAGCTATGAGCCGCCGGCGACCGCGTCGCGGATGACGATCGGCTTCGGCAGGAGGCCGAGTTCCTGGAAGGCGTCCGCGACGGCCTGCTGGTCGGCGATGACCTGCTCGTCGAGGGGAGCGACGCCGAAGCTCTGGCGCGAGATGGCGAGCTTCAGCGCATCGACGGGGATGCCGGTCGAGGGGGCCAGTTCGGCGGCGACCGCGGCCGGGTCGGCGACGATCCAGTGGCTGATCTCCTCGATGGAGGCGATCAGGGCCTCGACGACCTCCGGGTGGGCGGTGACGAAGCTGCGCTCGCCCAGGTAGAACTGGTAGTTGGGCGCGAGGCCTGCGGCGTCGGTCAGGACGCGGGCGCCCAGGGTCTGCTCGGCCGAGGCCTGGAACGGGTCCCAGATGGCCCAGGCGTCGATGGCGCCGCTGGCGAAGGCGGCGCGCGCGTCGGCCGGCGGCAGGAAGGCGGTCTCGATCTCGTCGTAGCCGACGCCGGCGGCCTCCAGCGCCCTGACAAGCAGGAAGTGCACGTTGGAGCCCTTGTTAAGGCCGACCTTGCGGCCCTTGAGGTCGGCGACCGACTGGATGGGACTGTCCTTGGGGACCAGGATCGCCTCGCCGTGCGGGGCGGGCGGTTCGTGGGCGACGTAGACCAGCCGGTCGCTGGCGGCCTGCGCGAAGATGGGCGGCGCCTCGCCGGTCTGGGCGATGTCGATGGCGCCGGCGTTGAGGGCCTCGAGCATCTGCGGGCCTGCGGCGAACTCGGCCCATTTCACGGTGTAGCCGAGGGGTGCGAGCTTCTGCTCGAGGATACCCTTGCCCTTGATGAGGACGAGGGTCCCGTATTTCTGGAAGCCGACGCGGACCTCCTTGTCCTGGGCCTGCAGCGGGAGGGCGCCGAGGGCGAGGCCGGCGGCCAGGGCGATGCCGAAGAGGTGTCTGGATAGGGTCGACATGGGTTCACTCCAAGATCGAGGGGCGGTCGGGACTGTGCGAACGCACACGAGTCGCACGCGTGCGACTCGGGATACATCGCTGATATTCAAGCATAAAATTTGTGGCGTTAACCGGACCGCAACCTTCGTTGGCGCGGTGTCGGGCGGGGTCCGGGAGGTGATCTTCATTGCGCGGCTCGCTCCTTCCGGGCGTCGTCGCCGAGGAGCTGCGCCAGCACGCGCGCCTCCAGCCGGGCCACTTCGGGGGCGCCGTGCCGTCGCGGACGCGGCAGCGGCACGTCGAGGTCGAGCACGATCCGGCCCTGGTCGAGGACGACGATCCGGTCGGCGAGCACCACCGCCTCCGCAACGTCGTGCGTCACGAGCACGGCGGTGAACTTCTGGTTCAGCCAGACACGCTCGAGCAGGTCCTGCATCTCGATGCGGGTCAGCGCGTCCAGCGCGCCGAGCGGCTCGTCGAGGGCGAGGATCTGCGGCTGCCCGACCAGGGCGCGGGCCAGCGCGACGCGCTGGCGCTGGCCGCCGGAAAGCACCGACGGCCAGTCGCCCGCCCGGTCGGCCAGGCCGACCTCGCCGAGGATGCCGAACGTGCGCTCCCGGGCGGCCGGGCCGCGGACGAGGCCGGTCAGCCCGACGGCGACATTGTCGGCGACCTTGGCCCAAGGGAGCAGTCGGGGCTCCTGGAACATGATCCGCGTCTCGACGCGGGCCGCGCGGTCGGCGTCGTGGACCACGACGCCTGACGTTGGCTGGTCGAGGCCGGCGAGCAGCCGCAGCAGCGTGCTCTTGCCGCAGCCGCTCTTGCCGATCACCGCGAGGAACTGGCCGCGCGGGATGTCGAGATCGATGGCGTCGAGGACCAGCTTGGACTCGAAGGCCTTGCTGAGCCCGCGGAGCGAAAGCGCCGCTTCGCCATCCGGGCGGCCGGGCGCCGCGACAGGATCGCCGCGCAGCGGCAGCGAGATCATGGTCATCGGTCACCCATTGGCGGTTTGAAAGGCGGGGTGCCATTGCAGGAAGTAGCGTTCCAGCGCCCTTGCGAGACTGTCCGCAAGCTTGCCGAGGAGCGCGTAGATCAGGATCGCCAGCACCACGATGTCGATCAGAAGGAACTCGCGGGCCTGCATCGCCATGTAGCCTAGGCCGGATGAGGCCGCGATCGTTTCGGCCACGATCAGCGTCAGCCACATGATCCCGAGGCCATAGCGCAGGCCGACGAAGATCGCCGGCAGCGCGCCGGGCAGGATCACCCGCCGGAAGAGCTCGAAACGGCCCATGCCGTAGATACGGCCCATTTCCACGAGCTGCGGATCGACGCTCTGGATGCCGAGAAGCGTGTTCACATAGATCGGGAAGAACACCCCGAGCGCCACCAGAAACAGCTTGGCCCCCTCGTCGATGCCGAACCAGAGGATGACGAGGGGGATCAGCGCCAGGTGCGGGACGTTGCGGATCATCTGCAGCGTGGTGTCGGTGACGTCCCGGCTCATGCGCGAGGCGCCGTTGGCGATCCCGAGCGCGAAGCCGATCGCGCCGCCGACGGCGAAGCCGCTCAGGGCGCGCCAGGTGCTGGCGCCGATGTTGTGGAGAAGCTCGCCCGAGAGGAGAAGCCGCCAGCAGGCCGCGAGGACCGCCGACGGCGCCGGCAACACGCTGGTCGAGATCAGGCCGGTCCGCGCGGCCGCTTCCCAGACGATGACGAGCAAAGCCGGGAGGATCCAGCCGATCGAGCCTCGGCCGAATGCGAGTTTCATCGTGCGCCCTGTTCGCCCGCATCAGCGGTACGGGGGATCTCCCTGCCGTCGATGCGTCGAGTTGTGGCCATGGCTTCGCTCGGGCTCCTTCGAGGATTCGCCCCGACGTTAGAATATAAAGTCGATAGACTCAATCGAGAATTATGAGATTAAATCCGGGGGAGATTCGCGTTGGGGCGGTGGTCGTCCCTCCTGTCGCAGAGCCTGCGGCGCACGCGTCCCACCGGGGAGAATCAAATGGCCAAGACGCTGATAATCCCGGGTCTTGGCGGCTCCGGCCGGGGTCACTGGCAGGACTGGTGGCTCCGGAACGATCCGAATGCGGTGCTGGTCGCCCAGTCGAACTGGCGCCGCCCCTGCCCCGAGGCCTGGACGGAACGATTGACCGAAGCCGTTGAGGCCTATCCCTACTCCTGGCTGGTTGCGCACAGCCTGGGCGTTCCTTTGGTCACGCGGCTCGCCGCGCGCCGGCTGGACCTGCGGATCGCCGGCGCGCTGCTGGTTGCGCCGGCCGACGTGGAGAAGGCGGAGGAGGCCGGGCCGATCCGCGCATTCGGCCCCCTGTCGCAGGCGCCGCTTCCGTTTCCGGCGACGGTGGTCGCCAGCCGCAACGACAGCTGGATGCTGTTCCGCCGCGCCCGCGCCTTCGCGTCCGCCTGGCGGGCGCAGCTCGTCGACTATGGCCATTCCGGCCACATCAACATCGCCGCCGGATTCGGGCCCTGGCCGGACGGGCCGCGCTTTCTGTCGGACATCCAGCGTCGCCAGCGCCGGCCGACGCCTGTCGTCCGCCTCTGGCCGAGCGAGGTCGCGGGCCGCGCCGGGACCTTGGTCTGAGCAGGCTCGCAAGGGATCCAAGCACGCTTTCCAACCCCGGGAATTCCGGATACTTTCCTGGGAAATGGGGTTCGCGCCGGGGTCGTGGCTGTGCTGACCATGAAAGGCAAGTACGGCCTGAAGGCGATGCTCCACTTCGCCCGCCTGCCGCAGGGAGAGTTGGCGCAGTCGACGGAGGTCGCCGAAGCCCACGCCATCTCGAAGAAGTTTCTCGACGCCATCCTGCGCGAATTGCGTATCGCGGGCCTGATCCTGGCCCGCAAAGGCAGGAGCGGAGGGTACGGGCTTGCCCGGGCCGCCGAAAAGATCACCGTGGGCGAGGTGCTCCGCGTGCTGGACGGCCCGATCGCGCCGATCCAGTGCGCCCATCGGAGCGGCTATCGGCCGTGTCACGATTGCCCCGACGCCTCGGTCTGCGCCGTCCGCCTCACCATGATGGACGTGCGGGAGGCGATCGCTTCGGTGATCGACCATCGCAGCATCGCCGACGTGGTCGCCGCGACCGACGCGCTGGCTGCCGCTCACGCCCCGAAAAGCGATTGGGCCGAACGTCGGGAAACCCCGGGAACGGGGACCAGATAAGTCGGGTGTCCGTCGTGGCGCCGGAGGCTTCCCCGCTTCGCGATGGAGGCGATGAAACCGGCGCCGGCTTCCCGTTTGGTAGCGGCTGCCGCCAGGGTCAAGCTTGTCCAAGTGACCAGCGCGGCAGTCGGAGATCATGACAATACATTGATTTAGCGTAAAAAATCTGCGCGTGCGCCGAAACTCGACGTAGCGATCGGGAGAGGATTGCCTTCCGATTTATTATCTGTAATGTCTATAGAATGAGTCGTGATTCGAGGGGACCGATGGCACGAAAGATCGTTGGGTTCGCGGGCAGTCTGAGCAAGCCGTCGCGCACAAGGGCGCTGGTCGAGGCGGCGGTGGAGCGTGCCGCGGCGCGGTATTGGCTCGACAGCGACGTCCTGGACCTCCTGACATTCGTCCCCTCGCTGGGATCGGCGGCCCGGCTGGCGGACCTCGACCGGTCGGCCCGCGCGGCCGTCGACACCATGCTGGAGGCGGATGCGCTGGTCCTCGCGAGTCCGGTCTACAAGGGCAGCTATTCCGGGCTCTTCAAGCATCTCTTCGACCTGCTCGATCCCCTGTCGCTGGCCGGCAAGCCGGTGCTTCTCGGGGCGACCGGCGGGGGTCCGCGGCATGCGCTGGTCATCGAGCATCAGCTGCGGCCGCTGCTCGGGTTCTTCGAGGCCCAGACGCTCGCGACCGGGATCTATGCCGCCGACGCGGACTTCGCGGACGGGGTCGTCGCCTCGTCGGCGGCCGTCGAGCGGCTCGACCGTGCGGTCGGCCAGTTCGCGCCGTTCCTCGAGGTTCCCGAGCCCGTCAGCCTTGAAAGCCGGCGCGTCGCCCTCCGGTCGTAGCGCCGGCGCCGGCCCCATCGCAAACCGCCCGGACCGGGCAAGCCGAAGTTCAGGAGATCGATCATGACCGTTTCCGAAGCCCCGATCAAATTCGCCTACTGGGTGCCCAACGTCTCGGGTGGCCTGGTGATCAGCAATATCGAACAGCGCACCGACTGGGGCATCGACTACAACCGCAAGCTGGCGCAGATCGCCGAGGCGAGCGGATTCGACTATGCGCTCAGCCAGATCCGCTTCACCGCCGGCTACGGCGCCGACAACCAGCACGAGTCGGTGTCGTTCAGCCACGCCCTGGCGGCGGCGACGGAGAAGCTGACGGTGATCGCGGCGCTGCTGCCGGGGCCGTGGAACCCGGCGCTGGCGGCCAAGCAGATCGCGACGATCAACCATCTGACCGGCGGGCGCATCGCGGTCAACGTGGTCAGCGGCTGGTTCCGCGGCGAGTTCGCCGCGATCGGCGAGCCGTGGCTCGACCACGACGAGCGCTACCGCCGCTCGGAGGAGTTCATCCGGGCGCTGCGCGGCATCTGGACCGAGGATCCCTTCACCTTCGCCGGCGACTTCTACCGCTTCCGCGACTATTCCATGCGGCCGAAGCCGATCGACCCGCAGCCGGAGATCTTCCAGGGCGGCTCCAGTCGGGCGGCGCGCGACATGGCGGCGCGGGTGTCGGACTGGTACTTCACCAACGGCAACACCCCCGAGGGCATCAGGAAGCAGGTCGAGGACATCCGCGGGAAGGCGGCGGCGGAGGGCCGGACGGTGAAGATCGGCGTCAACGCCTTCGCCATCGCGCGGGAGACCGAGGCGGAGTCGAAGGCGGTGCTCGACGAGATCATCGCCAAGGCCAACCCGGACGCGGTGCACGGCTTCGCCCACGAGGTGAAGAACGCCGGCAAGGCCTCGCCGGAGGGCGAGGGCAACTGGGCCAAGTCGAGCTTCGAGGACCTGGTGCAGTACAACGACGGCTTCCGCACCAACCTGATCGGCACGCCGGAGCAGATCGCCGAGCGGATCATCGCGGTCAAGGAGGTGGGCGTCGACCTGGTGCTGCTCGGCTTCCTGCACTTCCAGGAGGAGGTCGAGTTCTTCGGCCGCCGGGTGATCCCGCTCGTGCGCGAACGCGAGGCGGCGCGGACCGGCCGGGCCGTCGCCGCGGAATAGCGCTCCCGGCCCGTCCGGGGGCCGGAACGCTTCATTTGGGAGAGCGAGATGCATAGCGCAATTCTGCGCGCGGAGTCCCGTGTCCGCATGCCGGCGGCGACATCTCATGTCCCCGTCGCCCGGACGAACCCCGGCGTCGCGCTGGCGCTCAGCGACATCGAGCTGAGCTTCGGCGGGGTGCGGGCGCTGAAGGGCGTGAGCCTCGACGTGCGGCAGGGCGAGATCCGCGCGGTGATCGGGCCAAACGGGGCCGGCAAGTCGTCGCTGGTCAACATCATCAGCGGGCTCTATCGCGCCGACACGGGCAGCATCCTGATCGGCGGCAGGAGCTTCGGCCGGGTGCCCGCGCACCGGCTGGCGGAGCTGGGCGTCGCCCGCACCTTCCAGAACCTCGCGCTCTTTCCCCGCCTCTCGGTGCGGGCCAATATCGCCAGCGGGCTGGTGCATGTCCGCGGCGCCGGGATTTTCGGCCAGCTCCTCGGCCTGCCGCGGGCGCGGCGCGAGGAGGCCGAGATCGGCGAGCGGGTCGCCGAAACGGCGGCGCTTCTCCACCTCGAGCCGCATCTCGACCGTCCGGCCGGCAAGCTGCCCTACGGGCTGCAGAAGCGGGTCGAGCTGGCGCGAGCGCTGGTGGCGCGGCCGGAGCTGCTGCTGCTCGACGAGCCGATGGCCGGGATGTCCGCGGCGGAGAAGGCGGAGATGGCCGGGTTCCTGCGGCTCGCCCGCGTGGCGCGGCCGTTCAGCGTGATCCTGATCGAGCATGACATCGGCGTGGTGATGGACCTGTCCGACCGCGTCGCGGTGCTCGACTACGGCCGCAAGATCGCGGACGGCGCGCCCGACGAGGTCCGCCGCGATCCCGAGGTGATCCAGGCCTATATCGGGGCCGAGGCCGCCTGATGGACTGGTACGACTTCCTGTTCCTGGTCGAGGTGCTGGTCGGCGGCCTGCTCTCCGGCGTGATGTACTCGCTGGTCGCGATCGGCTTCGTGCTGATCTACAAGACCTCGGGCGTGCTGAACTTCGCGCAGGGCGCCATGGTGCTCTTCGCGGCGCTGACCTTCGTCAGCCTGGTGGAGAACGGGTTCCCCTTCGCGGCCGCGCTGGCGGCGACGCTGGCGGCGATGGCGCTGCTCGGATTCGGCATCGAGCGCGCGGTGCTGCGGCCGCTGGTCAACCGCTCGCCGATGACGCTGTTCATGGCGACGCTGGGCCTCTCCTGGATCATCGAGGGCGCGGCGCAGCTCTTCTGGGGCACACAGGTGCACCGGCTGGACCTCGGCATCTCCAACATGCCCTTCGAGGTGGCCGGGGTGTTCATCTCCACCTTCGACCTCGTCGCGGCGCTGATCGCCGGCGCCATGGTGGCGGGGCTGACCGCCTTCTTCCGCTGGACGCGCATCGGCCTCGCCTTCCGCGCCGTCGCCGACGACCAGTTCGCGGCGCTGGCGGTCGGGCTGCGGCTGCCGCTGATCTGGGGCACGGTCTGGACGGCGGCGGGCTTCGTCGCGCTGGTGGCGGGCCTGCTCTGGGGCGCGCGGCTCGGGGTGCAGTTCTCGCTGTCGCTGATCGTCCTGAAGGCGCTGCCGGTGCTGGTGCTGGGCGGGTTCGACTCGATCCTCGGCGCCATCGTCGCGGGCCTCGCGATCGGGGCCACCGAGAAGCTGGCCGAGGTCTATATCGGGCCGTATTTCGGCGGCGGCATCGAGAGCTGGTTCGCCTATGCGGTGGCGCTCGTCGTGCTGCTGGTGCGCCCGTCCGGCCTCTTCGGCCAGAAGCTCGTGGAGCGGTACTGAGCCATGAGCATCGCCCAGGACATCACGCCGCTCCCCGCCTTCCGCCTGCAGGACGCGCTGCCCGTGGCGCTGCTGCTGGGACTCGCCTACGGCGTGGTCCCGGCGATGGCGCCGGGATATCTGATCGACGCCATCCTGCTGCCGTTTCTCGCGCTGAGCCTCGCCGGCGTCGGGCTGAACCTCGTCACCGGCTATTGCGGCCAGCTCTCGCTGGGCTCGGCGGCGTTCATGGCGGTCGGCGCCTTCGCCGCCTACAACTTCGAGCTGCGGCTGCCCGGGATGCCGCTGCTCGGGTCGATGCTGCTGGCGGCGGTGACGGCGGCGGGGATCGGCGCGCTGTTCGGGCTGCCGAGCCTGCGGATCCGCGGCTTCTACCTCGCGGTCTCGACGCTGGCGGCGCAGTTCTTCGTGCAGTGGGCGCTGACCAAGTTCGGCTGGTTCTCCAACGGCAGCCCGTCTGGGATCATCTCGGCGCCGCGGCTCGAGATCGGCGGCATCGCCTTCGACGGCCCGGTCGGGCGCTACCTCTTCGCGGTGACGACGGTGATCCTGCTGACCGCGCTGGCGGCGCGGCTGGTGAGCGGCCCGTTCGGCGCCAACATGATCGCGGTGCGCGACAACGAGACGGCGGCGCGGGTGATCGGGGTGCCGGTGCTGCGCACCAAGCTCCTCGCCTTCGCGATCTCCTCGGCGATCATCGCCATCGCCGGCGTGCTCTGGGCCTTCACCTACCTGCGCACGGTCGAGCCCCACGGCTTCAACCTCGACCGGTCGTTCCAGATCCTGTTCATCATCATCATCGGCGGGCTCGCCTCGATCCGCGGCGCCTTCCTCGGCGCGGCGTTCATCGTGGTGCTGCCGCTGCTGCTCTCGAACCTCGCCGCGACGCTCTTCGGCGGCGCGGTCGATTCCGGCACGCTCGAGCTGGTCCAGCGGATCCTGCTCGGCGTGCTGATCATCCTGTTCCTCATCGTCGAGCCCGAGGGGCTCTCGGCGGTGATCGAGCGCCTTCGGGCCCGGTTTCTCCGCTCATGGCGAAGCGGGGCCGCCTCCCAGCGTTTTCACGGAGACCAGTCATGAGCTTTCTTTCCCGAATAGGATCGGCCGCGGTCGCCGCGACGCTCCTCGCCTCGCCGGCGCTCGCCGACGAGCAGTACTTCCCGCTGCAGAGCTACCGGGTCGGACCCTATGCCGCGGGCGGCACCGGCTTCTTCGGCGGGTTCATCGACTACATGAACCTGATCAACACCCGCGACGGCGGGGTGAACGGCGTCAAGCTGACCTGGAGCGAGGGCGAGACCCAGTACGAGGTCGAGAAGGGCGTCGAGGTCTACGAACGGCTGAAGGGCAATCCGGGCATCGCCGCCTGGAACCCGCTCTCGGTCGGCATCGCCTACGCGATGATCGACCGTATCGCCGAGGACAAGGTTCCGCTGATCACCGTCAACCACGGACGGACCGACACCACCGACGGCCGGGTCTTTCCCTACGTCTTCCCGCTGCTGCTCAATCCCTACAGCGAGACCTCGGGCATCGTGAACTACATCGCCGCGAAGGAGGGCGGGCTCGAGGGCCTTCAGGGGAAGAAGATCGTGGTCCTCTACCACGGCTCGCCCTACGGCAAGGAGACCATCCCGATCTACGAGCTCCTCGCCGAGAAGTACGGCTTCGAGCTCAGCCAGATCGAGGTCCCGCACCCGGGCAACGAGCAGCAGGCGCAGTGGCTGCAGATCCGCCGTGACCGGCCCGACTACGTGGTGCTGCGCGGCTGGGGGGTGATGAACCCGGTGGCGCTGACGACGGCGCAGCGCAACGGCTTCCCGGCCGACCGCATCATCGGCAACGTCTGGTCGAACTCCGAGGAGGACGTGCGGCCCGCCGGCGATGCGGCGATCGGCTACACCGCCATCACCACCCAAGCCTCGGGCAAGGACTACCCGGTGCTGCAGGAGGTGGTCGAGAAGATCTACGGCGCCGGCCTCGGCAACCTCCAGGACCCGGAGCGCATCGGGTCGGTCTACCACAACCTCGGCATCGTCAACGGCATCCTGAACGTCGAGGCGCTGCGCATCGCGCAGGAGAGGTTCGGCAACCGCCCGCTCACCGGCGACGAGGTGCGCTGGGGCTTCGAGCATCTGCAGCTCGACCCGGAGCGGGTGAAGGCGCTCGGGGCGGAGAACCTCTTCCACTCGATCAACGTCACCTGGGACAACCACGAGGGCGACGGCTACGTGACCTTCCAGCAGTGGGACGGCGGCAAGTGGAACGTCGTCTCCGACTGGATCGCCCCGGACTGGGCGCTGCTCCGGCCGATCATCGAAGAGTCCTCCGAGGCCTATGCCGCGGAGAAGGGCCTGACGATCCGCACCGAGGCGGACGCCGACGAGGTCGTCACCAACTGAACCATCCGGCGACCGGCGGGCTGGACCCGCCGGTCTTCGGGAGTGGAGGAACGAAGGCCGATGGCGGACAACGAGATCCTTCTGCGCTTCGAGCGGGTCGAAGCGGTCTACAACGGCGCCATCGCGGCGCTGCACGGCGTCGACCTCGAGGTCCGCTCCGGCGAGATCGTGGCGCTGCTCGGCTCGAACGGCGCCGGCAAGACGACGCTGCTCAAGGCGGCCTCGAACCTGCTGTCGGCCGAGCGGGGTGCGGTGACCGCCGGGAAGATCAGCTACCTCGGCCAGGACGTGACCCGGGCGGCGCCGTCCGCGCTGGTCCGTTCCGGGCTGGTGCAGGTGCTGGAGGGGCGGCACTGCTTCCGCTCGCTGACGGTTGAGGAGAACCTGCTGACCGGCGCCATCGCCACCGGCGGGCGGCGCGCGCGGGCGCGCGACGACCTCGAGCGGATCTACGCGCTCTTCCCGCGGCTCCGGGAGAAGCGGCACGTCGCGGCCGGGCTCACCTCGGGCGGCGAGCAGCAGATGACCGCGATCGGCCGCGGACTGATGTCGCGCCCGCGGCTCTTCATCCTCGACGAGCCGTCGATGGGCCTGGCGCCGCTGGTCGTGCGCGAGATCTTCGCGACGCTGCGCACGCTGAACGCCGGGGGCCTGACGATTCTCGTGGCCGAGCAGAATCTCGTCGTGGCGCTCGCCTACGCCGACCGCGCCACGGTGATCGAGAACGGCCGGAGCGTGCTCTCCGGCCCGGCGGCCGAGCTCGCCGGCCGCAACGACATCAAGGACTATTACCTCGGCGGCGCCGCGGCGCGTCCCGGGACCAGAAGCAAGGAGCTCACCGCATGACCGTCCACAGCGTCCCCGAACTCGACCCGCGCGCGCCGGTGCCGCCGCTGCCGCGCCCCGCCGGCCGCGCCCATGTCATCGCCAGCGACGCGGAGGCGATCGAGATCGCCCGCACCCTGGCCGAGGGCTTCGCCAAGGGCGCGTCCGAGCGCGACCGCGACCGCATCTGGCCGACGGCGGAGCTCGACGCCTTCTCGCAGAGCGGGCTCTGGTCGATCAACGTGCCCAAGGCCTATGGCGGGCCCGAACTTTCCTACGTGACGCTGAACCGGGTGATCGCGATCATCTCGGAGGCCGATTCCAGCATCGGCCAGATCCCGCAGAACCATCTCGGCGTCGTGGCCGCGATCCGCACCGTGTCCGACGAGGCGCAGAAGAAGCTGCTGTTCGCCGAGGTGCTGGCCGGGACGCGCTTCGGCAACGCCTTCTCCGAGTTCGGCTCGAAGCGCGCGGTCGACTTCCAGACCACCTTCGTCGACGCCGGCGACCATGTCATCGTCAACGGCCGCAAGTTCTACAGCTCCGGCGCGCTCCTCGCGCATCGCGTGCCGATCGTGGCGCTCGACGATCAGGGTCGCGCCTGGTACGCGATCGCCGACCGCGGGGCGCCGGGCCTGTCGGTGATCGACGACTGGTCGAGCTTCGGCCAACGCACGACGCTGTCGGGCACCGTGACGCTGGAGAACGTCAAGGTGCCGAAGACCCACCTCGTGCCCGGCTACAAGGGCTACGAGGCGCCCTCTGCCGACGGCGCGATCTTCCAGGTGATCCAGGCGGCGGTGGACCTCGGCATCGCCCGCGCGGCGATCGCCGACACCATCGATTTCGTGCGCACCAGGTCCCGCGCCTGGGTGGACAGCGGCGTCGACCACGCCTGGCAGGATCCCTACACCATCCAGGCGGTCGGCGACCTCAAGCTGCGCGCCAACGCCGCGGCTGCGGTCCTCGACGTCGCCGGCGTCGCGATCGACCGGGCGGTCGCCGATCCGACCGTCGAGACGGTGGCCGAGGCGCAGGTCGCCACCGCCGAGGCCAAGGTGCTGACCACCGAGATCGCCATCGCCGCCACCAACAAGCTCTTCGAGCTGGCGGGCACCCGCTCGACCCTCGCCGAGCACAACCTCGACCGCCACTGGCGCAACGCGCGCACCCACACGCTGCACGACCCGGTGCGCTGGAAATACGCTATCCTCGGCAACTACTACCTGAACGGCGTCAACCCGCCGTACCACGCCTGGAGCTGACCGCCATGACCATTCCCGAACGCCTGAAGGTCCTCTGGTTCCTGCCGACCCACGGCGACAGCCGCTACCTCGGGACCGGCGAGGGCGGCAGGGCGGTGGACCTGCCCTACCTCACCCAGGTCGCCCAGGCCGCGGATTCGCTCGGCTACTACGGCGCCCTCCTGCCCACCGGTCGCAGCTGCGAGGACAGCTGGGTCGTCGCCTCGGCGCTCACACCGCTGACCAAACAACTCCGCTTCCTGGTGGCGGTGCGCCCCGGGCTTCAGTCGCCGACCCTGGCGGCGCGGATGACGGCGACGCTCGACCGACTCTCGAACGGGCGGCTGCTGATCAACGTCGTCACCGGCGGCGACCCGGTCGAGAACGGCGGCGACGGTCTCTTCCTCAGCCATGCCGAGCGCTACGAGGTGACGCGCGAGTTTCTCGAGATCTACAAGCGGGTGCTGGGCGGCGAGACGGTGGAATACACCGGCAAGCACTTCCGCATCGAGGACGGCCGCCTCCTCTTCCCTCCGGTGCAGGCGCCCTATCCGCCGCTCTACTTCGGCGGGTCCTCGGAGGCGGCCAACGCCGTGGCGGCGGAGCAGATCGACAAGTATCTGACCTGGGGCGAGCCGCCCGCGGACGTGAAGGCCAAGCTCGACGTGGTGCGGGCGCTGGCGGAGAAGGCGGGCCGCGAGGTCAGCTTCGGCATCCGCCTGCACGTGATCGTGCGCGAGACCAGCGAGGAGGCCTGGGCGGCGGCGGACCGGCTGATCAGCCGGCTCGACGACGCCACCATCGCCGCGGCGCAGCAGGTCTTCGCCCGCATGGACTCGGTCGGCCAGTCGCGGATGAGCCGCCTGCACCAGGGCCGGCGCGACAAGCTCGAGGTCAGCCCCAACCTCTGGGCCGGGGTCGGGCTGGTGCGCGGCGGCGCCGGCACGGCGCTGGTCGGCGACGCGGCGACGGTGGCCGAGCGGATGGACGAGTACCGGCGCATCGGCATCGACACCTTCATCCTCTCCGGCTACCCGCATCTCGAGGAGGCCTACAGCTTCGGCGAGCTGGTGCTGCCGCTGCTGCCGCTCGACCATCCGCTGCCCGGGCGGTCGACCGCGGTGAACATGGGTCCCTTCGGCGAAACCGTGGCCGGCGACCATCGCCCGCGCGCCCCGCTGGCCAGCCAGTCGTGAAGATGGAGCAGCCCCGGCGGCGCCCGGTCGTCGCCATCCTCGGCGGCGGCCTCACCGGCGCCGCGACCGCCTTCCACCTCGCGCGCGCCCTGCCGCCGCAGGCCCTCGACATTGTGGTCGTCGAGCCGCGGGAATCCCTGGGGCGCGGCCTCGCCTACTCGACCACCGATCCGGCCCATCGGATCAACGTCCCCGCGTCGAAGATGACGCTGATCAGCAGCGATCTCGGTCATTTCGGAGCCTGGCTCGCCGCCGAGCGCCGGGCGCTTTCCCCGGGCACCCTGACCCTCGGGGGCGACTTCTTCCCCGAGCGGCGGATCTTCGGTGAGTATGTCGGATCCTGCCTCGAGCCTCATCTCGCCAGCGGCGCGATCCGGCACCTGCGCGCCACCGCGGTTTCCGCGGCGAGGCTGGCCGACGGCTACCTGGTGGACCTCTCGGACGGAACCTCGCTCGAAGCCGACCTCGTGGTGCTCGCCATGACGCATCCGATGCCGTCCCTGCCCGCGGAACTGAGGGGGATCGCCCATTCCCCGCGGCTGATCGCCAATCCCTACGACGACCGGCGGATCGCCGCGATCGGCCCGACGGAGCGGGTGCTGATCGTGGGCACCGGCCTCACCTCGGCTGACGTCGTGGCCAGTCTCTGCCATCGCGGCTTCTGGGGCGAGTTCGTCGCGCTGTCGCGCCATGGACTGCGCTCCCGCGGCCATGGCGTCGTCGCGCGCAAGAGCGAGGTGGACTTCGCCCGCCATCCGGCGCCGACCGCCCGCGCCCTCGTCGGACGCATCCGCTCGGCCGTCGCCGCCGATGCCGCGTTCGGGCACGGCTGGCACGGCGCCCTCGACCGGGTGCGCGAACAGGGCCAGAGCGCCTGGCGCGGGCTCTCGTCAGGCGAGCGCGCGCGGCTGGTCCGACACCTCCGCGCCTTCTGGGATGTGCACCGCTTCCGCGTGGCGCCCCAGGTCGAGGAGGTCCTCGACGCTCAGGTCGCGCGCGGCAAGCTCACCTACCACGCCGCACGTCTGGTCCGCGCCACCGAGACGGCGGACGGCGTCGCCGTCGAATACCGCCCCCGCGGCGCCACCGGGATCGTGAGCGACCGCTTCGACAGCGTGGTCGTGACCACCGGCCCGTCCCACGCCGACGTGCTCAGGACGAATCCGGTGCTGCGCTCGCTGGCGGCCGCAGGTCTGCTCCGCCCGGACCCGCTCGGACTCGGGTTGCTGGTTTGCGACCATTGCTGCGCTGTGAATGCTGCGGGCGCGGCATCGCCCTCGCTCCTCGTCGCGGGACCGCTCGCGCGCGGTCACGTCGGAGAGTTGATGGGCGTGCCGGAAGTGATTGTCCACGCCGAGATCGTGGCCCACACCCTTTCGCGGCGGTTCTCCACACGGGAACGCCGGATTCCTTCGCCGGTTTGAGCCACCTGCGGAAACGAGAGCAGGAACCGAACGGCGGCGATCGCGAGGCCGCGCCGGCGTACCGTCGCCCGTGTCCAGTTATACTGAATCCGTCTGATTGATTCCCGAGAGTGGGGATTCCTCTCGGGACTCGAAGCCGTTAGGCTTCGCTGCATGAGCAGGAGGCAGGGATGGCGGTCAGACAGCAGGAGACGATAGCGGAGCTGGAGGCGCGGTTCCGCGCGACACCGGCGCCGGCCGCGATCGGATCATCGTCCTCCTGCTCGACGGCGCAGGCTGGCATACCGAGCCGAACCTTGCGGTCCCCGACGGCGTCAGGCTCGTCTATCTGCCGCCCTGCACGCCCGAGTCGCAACCGGCCGAACACCCTCTGGCCACTCGTCGACGAGCCCGTCGCCAACCGCTGCTTCGGGGCTCTCGCCGATCTCGACGCCGTCCTCGCCGAGCGATGCCGCACTCTCCGGC
>CAYTMB010000004.1:0-29061 GCA_964438465.1 uncultured Rhodovulum sp.
GCGCCACGCATCCCCGTCGGTCTCCAATCGGTGCGCGCCTGCCTGGGCTGGCGCGTCTATCGCGCCTGCCGGGGGCAGGCGCGCACCGATTTGTCGACGGACAAATCGGTGAAGCGAATGCGGCGACCGCGCGCTCCGGCCACATCCGGATCCAGGCCGACCCAGAGGCGATCAGCCGGAGCCCATATCAGCGATCGCCCGCTTCGGGCATCCCCTTCCGGAGCCGGCGGAACGACGTTCATGGCGACCATGTCCGATCTTCCTTGGTGGACCATGTACGGCATGACGCCGCACATGCCGACCGGTCGGGACCGCCCGGCGCATCCGCCTTAGGGCGCCGCCATCCGCCGGTCCCACCGGCCGATGGCGGCGCCGCACCTGTGGATAACCCGGGCGTTAACACTTTATCCGTTCAAGAACAGCCACTTGATCAGCGTAACAACATGATGCGCTCAATAGACCGCCCGCCCGCCGGTCAGATCGAAGGTGAAGCCGGTGGTGAACGAGCAGGCCGGCGAGACCACCCAGCCGATCATCGCCGCCGCCTCCTCCAGCTCGCCGCAGCGCTTCATCGGGATCTTGTCGGTCATGTACTTGACCTGCGCCTCGGGCATCGCCGCGACCATCGGGGTGCGGATCACCGCCGGGGCCAGCGCGTTCACGGTGACGCCGTCCTCGGCGTATTCCTTGCCCATCACCTTCACCAGCCCGATCAGCCCCGCCTTCGACGCCGAATAGGCCGCCATGCCGGCGTTGCCCTCCTTGCCCGCCACCGAGGCGACATGCAGGATCCGCCCGTAGCCGCGCTCGCGCATATGCGCGAGCACCGGCCGGGTGACATAGAGCGCGCCGAACAGGTTGATCGCGGTGACCAGTTCGAAATCCGCCGGATCGACCTCCTCGCATCTGATGTTGGTCTTGCCGACCACGCCGGCGCAGTTCACCAGCGCGTCGAGCCGCCCGAACGTCGCGATCACCCCGCCGAGCACGGCGGCGCAGGCCGCCGCATCGGTGATGTCGAGCACATGCCCGCTGGCGGCGGCGCCGATCTCGGCGACGGTCTCGGCGGGGTCGAACCGGTCGATGCAGGCGACGCGCACGCCCCGCGCCGCGAGGAACAGCGCGGTCTGGCGGCCGATGCCGCTGGCCGCGCCGACGACGGCGGCGGTGTAGCCCTGGGGATAGTCCATGTCAGTCTCCTGCTCGGGTTGTCGGCTCGTTCAGAACCGTGTCCAGATAAACGAGAGTCTTGGCGTGCGCCCCGTCCAGATGCGCCCGCATCGCCGCACAGGACGCCTCGGGATCGCCGCGGCGCAGCGCGTCGAGGATCGCCTGGTGCTCGGACAGCGTCGCCGCCCCCTCGCCCGCGCGCGGGATCATCGCGTGCCGGCAGCGGTCGAGCTGCGCCTTGGAGATCTCGATCGCCCGCCACAGCAGCGGATAGCCCGAGATCTCGGCGATGGTGCGGTGGAACGCGTCGTCCTGGTGGATCGCGTCGACATAGGCCCGCCGCTCCAGCGCCGCCGCATGCAAGAGCTGGATATCCGCCAGCCGGTTCAGCCAGGCCGGCGTGACCCGCTGCGCCGCATAGGTCGCGCTCTCGGCCTCCAGCGCGCGGCGGATCACATGCGCCTGCTCGATCTGGTGGCGGTCGAGCGGCGAGACCGTGGTCCCCGACTGCGCCCGCACCTCGACCAGATGTTCGTCCGACAGCTTCTTGACCGCCTCGTGCACCGGCGTGCGCGACACCCCCAGCCGGGCCGCCACCGCCTTTTCGTCCAGCGCGGCGCCGGGCCCCAGCCCGCCGGTCAGGATCAGCTCGCGCAGCACCGCGTAGACCTGCTCGCGGAGCGGACGGGTCCGGTCCACCCGCATGTCGAACAGCTCCGCGTCGGACATTTTCCCGATCTCTCCCCGGCCTGGCATCGGCCGCTTGCGCGGTCGCATTTTCGTGATACTAATATACCAGTTCAAGCCTGTCACGCGGCCGTCTCGCACGGCCACCAAGAACGGGCGAACGGGGAGTGAAGGTTGATGACGCAGGCTTTTCCCAAGCTGCACAATGCCATGTGGCCCGGCCTCGTCGGCAAGGGCCCCGATTCGGAGCCGCCGATCGGCCTCGACGCCATGCTCGACCTGACCGCCGCGGCGGATGTGAACGGCGTCAGGTTCGACGGCGTCGACCTGTTCCTCGCCGACCCGCACACCCCGATCGACGCCACCGACGACGAGATCAAGGCGCTCGCCGACAAGGTCGCCTCGCGCGGCCTCGTGGTCGGCTCGGCGGTGGCGCCGGTCTGGCCCCCCGTGGGCGGCGGCTCGGCGATGGGCTCGGCGGACGACCGCAAGCGCTTCGTCGAGATGGTGGCGAAGTCCTGCCGCATCATGGGCAAGCTCCGCGATCTCGGCGTGCGCCCCTACGGCGTGATCCGCATCGACAGCGCCGCCTCGCCCGCCGATTGGGCCAAGGACCCGGCAGGCAACACCAAGCTCATCGCCGAGACCTTCCGCGCCGCCTGCGACATCGCCGCCGACCACGGCGAGCGGCTGGCCTGCGAGGGCGAGATCTGCTGGGGCGGGATGCATTCCTGGCGCGCCATGATCGACACGCTCGAGGCGACCGACCGCCCAGGGATCATCGGCTTCCAGGCCGACATGGCCCACACCCTGCTCTACGCGCTCGGCTACAACGCCCCCGAGGCGCGCCTCGTCCCGGAGGATTTCGACTGGGAGCCCGCCGCCCTCGACGCGGCGCTGAAGCGGCTCACCGACGCGCTGCGGCCCTGGACCATCGACTTCCACGTCGCCCAGAACGACGGCACCGTCTACGGCGAGGGCTACCACGACAAGACCGGCCGGCACTGCATGGCCACCGACCCCAACGGCAAGCTCGACATCGCCCGCCACGCCGGCTTCTGGCTGCGCGACGAGACCGGCGAGCTGACCAAGGCCTTCGATCACATCTGCTGGGACGGCTGCATGTTCCCCAACGCCGAGCTGATGAAACCCGAAACCTGGAACGGCGTGCTCGAGGCGATGATCGCCGTGCGCGGCGCCCACGGCTGGAGCGCCTGACGATGGCGCGCGCGAAACTCCGCGTCGGCCTCGTCGGCTACGGCTTCATGGGCCGGGCGCATTCCAACGCCTTCCGCAAGGCCGGGAATTTCTTCGACCTCGACCGCGAGATCGAACTGGTCGCCGTCTGCGGCCGCGACGAGGCCAAGGCCGCCGCCCACGCCGAAACCTGGGGCTTCAAGCGGGTCGAGACCGACTGGCGCAAGCTGGTGCGCCGCAAGGACATCGACCTGATCGACATCGCCGCCCCCAACGACATGCACAAGGACATCGCCATCGCCGCGGCCCGCGCCGGCAAGATGGTGATGAGCGAGAAGCCCCTGGGGCGCAACGCCCGCGAGTCCGAGGCGATGGTCGCCGCGGTCGAGAAGGCCGGCGTGCCGAACATGGTCTGGTACAACTACCGCCGCATCCCGGCGGTCACCTTCGCCAAGGCGCTGATCGACGACGGCAGACTCGGCCGGATCTACCACTACCGCGCCAAGTTCCTGCAGGACTGGACCATCTCCGAGGACCTGCCGCAGGGCGGCGCCGGGCTCTGGCGGCTCGACGTCGGCGTCGCCGGCTCGGGCGTCACCGGCGACCTGCTCGCGCATTGCATCGACACCGCGATGTGGCTGAACGGTCCCATCGCCGAGGTCTCCGGCCTGACCGAGACCTTCGTCAAGGAACGCATGCACACCCTCACCGGCAAGGTCGAGCCGGTCGGCATCGACGACGCCTCGCTGTTCCTCGCCCGCTTCGCCAACGGCTCGCTCGCCACCTTCGAGGCGACCCGCTACGCCCGCGGCCACAAGGCGGCCTACACCTTCGAGATCAACGGCGAGCACGCCTCGATCGCCTGGGACCTGCACGACCTGACCCGGCTCAGCTGGTTCGACCACCGCGACGAGGGGCCGCTGCGCGGCTGGCGCTCGATCCATGTCACCGACGGCGACCATCCCTACATGGGCCGCTGGTGGGTGCCGGGGCTGTCGATCGGCTACGAGCACAGCTTCGTCCACCAGGTCGCCGATTTCGTGCAGGGACTGTCCGACGGCCAGCCGGCCGCCCCGACCTTCGCCGACGCGCTCAAGACCGACCGGGTGACCGACGCCGTGCTGAAATCCGCGAAATCCGGCCGCTGGGCCGGCACCGGGCTACCCGGCGCATGAGCACGCCGCATCTCGCGCTCACCGGGCTTTCCAAGCGGTACGGCGCGACGGTCGCGCTCGACGGCCTCGACCTCGAGGTCGAGCAGGGCTGCTTCTTCGCGCTGTTCGGCCCCTCCTCGGTCGGCAAGACCACGACGCTGCGCGCGATCTCCGGGCTGGTGCGCCCCGACGCCGGCACGATCCGCATCGAGGGCGTCGACGTCACCCAGGCCCCGATCCGCGGCCGCGGCGTGTCGATGGTGTTCCAGTCCTTCGCGCTCTATCCGCATCTCACCGTAGCGCAGAACCTCGCCTATCCGCTGCGCGAGGCCGGCGTCGCCGCCGCCGAGATCCGCCGGCGCATCGGCGAGACCACCGAGATGCTGCGCATCGGGCACCGGCTGACCAACAAGCCCGGCACGCTGTCGGGCGGCGAGCAGCAGCGCCTCGCGCTCGGGCGCGCGCTGATCGCCGAGCCGCGGATCCTGCTGCTCGACGAGCCCTTGACCAACCTCGACGCCAAGCTGCGCCACGACATGCGCGCCGAGCTGAAGCGCCTGCACCGCACGCTGGGGACCACCGTGGTCTTCGCCACCCCGGACGAGCTCGAGGCGCTGTCGATGGGCGAGGTGATCGCGGTGATGGAGCACGGGCGGGTGGTGCAGAAGGGCGCGCCCGACACGCTCTACGACCGGCCGCGCAACGTCTACGTCGCCTCCAAGATCGGCTCGCCGCACATGAACCTGTATCCGGGCCGGGTGACGGCGGACGGCCGGGCGGTGGACACCGCGCTCGGGGCGATCCCGGTCGCGCATCGCGGGCTCAGCCCGAATGCGGAGGTCACGCTGGGCATCCGGCCCGCCGACATCCGCCCCGCCGAGGGCGCGCCCGCGGACTCGGCCGCGGTCGACGCGGCGGTCAGCCTGATCGAGCCGCTCGGCGACGTCACCATCGTCTCGCTCGCCACCGAGGGCGCGCCGCTGCGGGTGCTGCTGCCCGAGGCGCGCGCGCTCACCGTTAAGCGAGGCGCCCGGTTCCCTGTAGCCTTCGAAAGCAAGGACGTGCATCTTTTCCGGATCGGCGACGGGGTCGCGATAGAACGTCCCGCGTAGCCAACAAAAAGCAAAGGGAGGAAGAAGAATGACAATGACTTGCCGTGGAACCCTGTCCCGCCTGGCCGGGGCGAGCGCTCTCGCGCTCATCGCGACCAGCGCCGTCGCCCAGGATGTGACGCTGTCGATGGCGGTGCCGGACTGGCCGCCGACGCGCATCATGAAGGATCTGTTCGACCAGCACTACACGGCCCCGTCGGGCAAAAAGGTGAACCTCGACATCGACTTCATCCCGTGGGGCGACTACTATACCCGCCTCAACGCCTCGCTGACCTCGGGCGAGCAGAAATACAACATGGCCGTCTCCGACAGCCAGTGGCTCGGCGCCTTCATCGAGGGCGGCTACTACCGCCAGCTCAACGACATCCTGGAGCAGGACCCCGAGCTGCAGGCCGTGCTCGACGGCATGCATCCCGCGCCGCTGCAGGCCTATGCGACCTATCCCTACAAGTCGGACAACATCTACGGCTTCCCGCAGTTCCCCGACATCCTCGTCACCTACGGCCGCTCGGACGTGCTGTGCCACGAGGCCGAGCAGGCGGCGTTCCAGGAGCGTTTCGGCGAGAAGCTGCCCTGCACGCCCGAGGAGCTGGACGAGATCGACTGGGACATGTTCGAGAAGATCGGCCAGTTCTTCCAGCGCAAGGCCGGCGACATGCTGATGGGCGAGCCGGCGACCGAGGATTTCTACGGCATCTCCTTCCAGGCCGGCAAGGCCTATGACTTCAGCTCGATGCAGATCAACAGCATGATCTGGCAGTACGGCGCCAATGTCTGGGACGAGACCGAGATCCCCACCGGCCAGGCCGAGGGCGTGGTCAACTCCGAACTCGCGGTCGAGGCCTTCGACCGCTACCTCAGCATGCTGCAATACATGCCGCCAGTGGTGCAGACCGGCTCGATGGACATCTTCGTGTCCGACGAGCTGTTCCGCGAGGGCAAGACCGCGCTCAACGTCAACTGGATCGGCTTCGCCGAAAGCTCGCTGAACCCCGAGACCTCCAAGGTCGCGGGCAACGTGATCTTCGCCAACCCGCCGGGCCTGAAGAAGGACGACGGCACCGTCGACCGCACCCAGAACATCGGCGGCCAGCCCTTCGTGATCATGACCTGGACCGAGGACGAGACGCTGAACGAGGCGGTCGACTTCGTGAAATGGTGGCTCAGCCCGGAGATCCAGCACATGTACGCCTCCCAGGGCGGCCAGAGCGCGATCAAGGCGGTCTACGAGGATCCGAAATACGTCACCTACCGGCCGTGGAACCGCGCCTGGGCGCCGAACCTCGACTGGCAGCGCGACGTCTGGCATGTGCCGCAGTTCTTCGAGATGCTCGTGCAGCAGCAGGAGCAGTTCGACCTCGCGATCACCGGCCAGCAGGACGCGAAGACCACGCTCGACAACATCGCGACCTTCCAGCAGCGCCTGCTCGAGGACGCCGGCCTGATCCAGTAGGCCCCCGCCGAAACCGCAGCCTGCGCGCCGCGACCCTCGCGGCGCGCAATCCCGCCCCCTCGAACCCAGCCCGGGATCAATGACCGTCGCGACCTTCTCCGAACCGACGCCTTCGGGCTTTCTGACCCCACGATGGAGCAACTGGCGCCTCGCGCTGCTCGTCGCCGTGGTGGCGATTCCGCTGTCGATCGCGGTCCTGCCCTCCGGCCCCGCGTTCTGGGTCTCGTTCGCCGCCGCAGCACTTGTGGCGCTGGCCGCCGTGGTCAACGCCTGGGGCCGCCACACCGGCGGCCTGCTGGTCGCGCCCGCCATCGCCGTGCTGGTGATGATGAACATCTTCCCGCTGCTCTGGTCGCTCGGCCTGTCGTTCTACGCCTACCGCGCCGACCGCCAGACCATGAACTTCCTCGGCCTCAGGAACTACGAACGCGCCCTCACCGACCCGGTGGTCTGGGACCGCCTGACCACCACCGCGCTCTTCGTCGTCCTCACCGTCACCGCCCAGATGGTGGTCGGCTTCCTGCTCGCGCTGCTGTTCTCCAAGCAGTTCCCGCTGCGCCGCTACCTGCTGATCCTCGTGCTGACCCCGATGATGCTCAGCTTCGTCGCCGTCGGCGCCTTCTTCCGCTACTACTACGACCCGAGCTTCGGCCTCGTGAGCCAGGCGGTGCGGCTGTTCACCGGCGACAACTTCGTGCTGATCTCCTCGACCCCCGGCGCCATCGCCGCCATCGTCATCGCCGACGCCTGGATGTGGTCGCCCTTCGTGATGCTGCTCGTGCTCGCCGGCCTCGTCAGCGTGCCGAAACACCTCTACGAGGCCGCCGCCATCGACCGCGTGCCCACCTGGCGGCGGTTCTGGTTCATCACCTTCCCCTATGTGAAGGGCCTGCTGATGCTGGCGCTGCTGTTCCGCACCATCGAGGCGTTCAAGCTGTTCGACGTGGTGTTCATCCTGACCGACGGCGGCCAGCGCACCGAGACCATCGCGCTCTACGTCTACCGCCAGGCCATCCAGTTCAACAAGACCTCCGAGGCCGCGTCGCTGTCCTACATCCTCCTGTTCACGGTGATCGTGCTGACCAACCTCTACCTCTACCTCGCCAACCGCCGCAGCCGGGGCGCCGCGTGATGGCCGGGCTGTTCCGCCGCGGCGAGGGCCGCGCCGTCGACCAGGCCGGCTGGGGCCGCACCGCCTTCGCGGCCGCGGTCAGCATCGTCTACTTCTTCCCGGTCCTCGTCATCATCCTGACCGCCTTCAAGATCCACGCCGACGCGCTGGCGGTCCCGGCCAAGCTGTTCCCCACCACGCTGTTCGGGCTGATCCCCGACCGCTTCACCTTCGAGCCGACGCTGCAGAACTTCGTCAGCGTATTCTCGCGCGCCTATTCCACCGGCGCCGCGGCCCAGGCCACCGGCTTCAGCCTCTACTTCTTCAACTCGGTGTTCATCGCCGGCGCCTCGGTGCTGCTGGCGCTGATCATCGGCACGCTGGCCGCCTTCGGCTTCTCGCGCTACCCGCTCAAGGGCAACGACACCTACCTCTTCGTGATCCTCACCACCCGCATGCTGCCGGCGATCGTCGTCATCATCCCGGTGATGCTGCTGTTCCGCGTCACCGGCCTCGCCGGCACCTATACCGGGATCATCCTGCTCTACACCGCCTTCAACCTGCCCTTCACCATCTGGATGATGAAGAGCTTCTTCGACGAGCTCTCGCCCGACGTCGAGGACGCCGCCCGGCTCGACGGCTCCACCGACCGCCGGGTGTTCTTCCGCATCTGCCTGCCGCAGGTGGTCGCCGGCCTCGCCGCCACCGCCGTCTTCGGCCTGATCCTCACCTGGAACGAGTTCCTGTTCGCGCTGCTCCTGACCGGCGTCGAGACCCGCACCGTGCCGGTGGCGATGTCCCAGACCATCGGCGGCGACATCGGCGTGCGCTGGGGCCTGCTCGCGGCGATCGAGACCCTGTTCCTGATCCCGGTGATCCTGGTGACCTTCTACCTGCAGGACCACCTGCTGCGCGGCGTCACCTTCGGCACGGTGAAGCGCTGATGTCCACGATCGAACTCAAGGGCGTCACCAAGCGCTTCGGCTCGTTCACCGCCGTGCGCGACGTCGACCTCGCCGTCGCGCCCGGCGAGGTGGTCTGCCTGCTCGGCCCCTCCGGCTGCGGCAAGACCACCACGCTCAGGATCATCGCCGGGCTGGAGCAGGCCAGCGAGGGCGACGTCATCATCGCCGGCCAGCGCATGAACGACCGCACCCCCGAGGCGCGCGACATCGCGATGGTGTTCCAGTTCTACGCGCTCTACCCGGCGCTGACCGTGGCCGAGAACCTCGGCTTCCCGCTGCACGCCGAAGGCCTTTCCGCCGCCGAACGCGCCCGCCGCGTCGGCGCCGTGGCCGAAACCCTCCAGCTCACCCATATCCTCGACCGCCTGCCCGGCCAGATCGCCGAGGGCGAGAAGCAGCGCGTCGCGGTGGCCCGCGCCATCATCCGTGACCCCAACTGCTTCCTGTTCGACGAGCCGCTGTCGCGCCTCGACGTCGAGCTGCGCCAGACCATGCGCGGCCAGATCAAGGAGGTGCTCCAGGGCCTCAGCAAGGCCACCGTCATCGTCACCCACGACCAGCTCGAGGCGCTGACCATGGCCAGCCGCACCGCGATCATGCGCGACGGCCGCATCGAGCAGATCGGCACCCCGCACGAGGTGTTCGCGCGGCCGGCCAACGCCTTCGTCGCCAGCTTCATCGGCACGCCGCAGATGAACCTGATCGCCGCGGACCTGATCGGGACCGCCGGCGAGACCGCCGAGATCCGCATGGAGGGGACCACCGTGCATCTGCCCGTCGATCCCGCCGTGGCCCGGCTGAAGCCCGGCCGCATCACCATCGGCATGCGGCCGCGCGCGGTCGGCCTCGCCGCCGAGGCCGGCCCCACCGCCTTCACCGCCCAGGCCGAGCTGATCGAGCCGATGGGCGCCGAGACCCTGATCCACGCCCGCACCGTGAACGGCGACGACATCCGCGTCGTGCTGCCGCGCGCGCGCCGGGTCGCGGTCGGCGAGACGCTGCATCTCGTGCCCGAGGCCGGCCAGACCCATGTGTTCGACGACGCCGGCCGGGCGGTGCGCGCATGACCCCGGACCGCCAGGACGCCATGTCCCCCGCCCTCGCCTTCCGCATCGAGGCCGCCGTCATCGGCCTCGGCATCCTGGCGCTGGCGATGATCTTCCAGCCGTTCTCGCTGCTGATCTTCTCGATCGGCTGCGGCCTCGTGGTGCTGGCGGCGCTGGCGAACAACCTGCTGCCCTTCGCCCAGCCCGGCAAGCCGCTGCGCAAGGTGATCTTCGCCGGGCTGATCGTGGCGCTGGTGTTCACCACCGCGCTGGTGGTCTCGATCGCCGCGGCCTGGCTCTACGGCCTCGCCTTCCTCAACCCGCCGCCGGTGGCGAACGCGCTGGTTCCCGTCGCGGCGCCGTTCTGGATGCAACCGCTGGTCTGGACCCTCGCGGCGCTGGCGGCGGTGTTCGCGCTGCTCGTGCGCCGCATGACCCGGCGCTGACGCGATGGCGCATGACGTCGCCGTCATCGGCCTCTACATCCTCGACGTGCTCGGCCGGCCGGTCAGCGCGATCCCCGAGGGCGGCAATGTCGAGTTCATCGACGAGATCCGGCTGACCGTCGCCGGCACCGCCGGCGGCACCGTGGTCGACGCGGCCAAGCTCGGGCTCTCCTGCCTCGCCGTCGGCGCGGTCGGCGCCGACGAGAAGGCCGATTTCGTGCTGGCGACCCTCGACGGCTTCGGCGTCGACACCTCGATGATGGCGCGCGTCCCCGGCGTGCCGACCTCGGCCACGATCCTCAACGTCCGGCCGAACGGCGAGCGCCCGGCGCTGCATGTGCGCGGCGCCTCCGACCATTTCGACATCGACCCCGCCGACTACGACCGGGTGTTCGACGCCCCGATCGTCCATCTCGGCGGCACCGGCCTGCTGCGCCGGCTCGACGGCCCGCGCTCGGCCGCGATCCTCGCCGAGGCCAAGGCCCGCGGCCGCATCACCACCTGGGACCTGGTCGGCGCCCGCGCCGAGACCGCGGACCTCGTGCTGCCGCTGCTGCCGCATATCGACTATTTCATGCCCTCGATCGAGGAGGCCGCGGTGATGTGCGGCCGCGCGGCGCCCGAGGAGATCGCCGCCTTCTACCTCGACCGCGGCGTCACGGCTTGCGTGCTGACCATGGGCGGGAGCGGCGCCTTCTACGCCCATGCCGACGGAACCCGGCTGCGCTCGCCCGCCTACGACATCGGCATCGTCGACACCACCGGCTGCGGCGACGCCTTCGACGCCGGCTTCATCGCCGCGCTGCACCACCGGATGGATGTCGAGACCGCGCTGCGCTTCGCCCAGGCCGCCGCCGGCCTCGTCGCGCAGGGGCTCGGCTCGGACGCCGGCATCGTCTCGTTCGAGCAGACGCTGGACTGCATGAAGACCTGGCCGATCCGGCGCAGTTGAGGGAAACGAAGATGGAGCGCATGGGGCATGTGATCCGGCTGCGGCCGGAGGTGGTCGCCGAATACAAGCGTATCCACGCCGCGGTCTGGCCCGAAGTGCTGGACCTGATCGCGACCTGCAACATCCGCAACTACACGATCTTCCTCAAGGAGCCGGAGCTCCTGATGTTCGCCTACTGGGAATATCACGGCGCCGACTTCGCCGCCGACATGGCGCGGATGCAGGCCGACGCCCGGATGCGCGACTGGTGGGCGATCACCGACCCGATGCAGGCGCCCTTCGACAGCCGCGCGCCCGGCGAATGGTGGGCGCGCATGCAACCGGTGTTCCACACCGACTGAAGCCCGCCCCCGGCGCCGCCAAGGCCCTCGCCCCGCACCCGGCGCCCCTTTCTCGCCCAGAAACCTGGAGAGCAGTGCCTGGGGTGCGGGGGCGGCGAGCGCCCCGCCGGCGCAGGCGAACACGCCTGCGCCCAACAAAAGACTCTGCGCGCACCTGCGCGCTCGATCTGGCCGCCAAGGGCGGCCGCGCCACCGGCCCGCGGCCCACGATTCCGGCCCCGCACCCCGTTCACGATTTCTTGGCGATTCAGTTATCGTTCAATATCAGCCGCTTGCCGAATATTCACGCTGAATAGCCCTCACCCCTCCCCGACCGGCCGGATCGTCCGCCGCTTCATCACCCGCAGCCGCTGCTGGCGCAGCGAGTCGACCAGCACCGCCACGAAGATGATCCCGGCCATCAGGATCGGCTGCAGGTAGAGGTTGATCCCGGTGAACACCAGCCCGGTCTTCACGGTCTGGATCAGCGTCGCCCCCACCACCGCGCCGAGGGCCGAGCCGATCCCGCCGAACAGGCTCGCCCCGCCCAGCACCGCCGCCGCGATCACGTCGAATTCGCGCCCCTCGCCGAAGCCGGCGTCGAGCCGGCCGATCTGGGCGATCAGGATGAACCCCGCCAGCCCGGCGCAGGCCGAGCAGATCACATAGACCGCCGCCCGGATCCGCCCGACCGGCAACCCGGCCTTGCGCGCCGCCTCGGCGTCGTTGCCGATCGCATAGACCTGCCGCCCGAAGGTGGTGCGGGTCAGCGCGACATGCGCGATCAGCGCCACGGCGGCGAAGAACAGGATCGGCGTCGGCACCCCGCCCACCGCCGACTGCCCGAACGCCCGCATGTCGGGCGCGAAGTCGAACTGCCGCGAGCTGGTCAGGAACGCCCCGAAGCCGCGAAAGGCGAACAGCGAGGCCAGCGTCACGATGAACGGCACGATCGCCAGCCGCACGATGAACACCGCGTTGATCGCCCCGAGCAGCGCCCCCGCCGCGACCGCGACGACCAGCCCCACGCCGACCCCGGTCCCGGTGTCGCGCATGACGAGGCCGGCGATCAGCGGCGCGAGATACATCACCGACCCCACCGACAGGTCGATCCCCGCGGTCAGCAGCACGAAGGTGATCCCGATCGCCGCGATCCCGATGAAGGCCGACTGCTTGACGATGTTCCCGACATTCTCCGGCGCCACGAAGCCGGAGGTCTGCAGCCAGAAGAACGCCACCACCGCAAGGAAGATGATGCCGGTCGCGTTGCGCAGCGCCCAGTTGACCGCCCGGTCCGCTCCCCCCCGCCCGGTCACGCCACCGCCTCCCGGAACGCGGTCGCGAGGATCGCCTCGCGCCGGAACGGCTTGTCGGGATAGACCCCGGCGATCTCGCCGCGGCTCATCACCAGGATGCGGTCGCACATGCCGATCAGCTCCTCGAGTTCGGACGAAATGAACAGCACCGCGTTGCCCGACGCCGCGAGCCTGTCGGCCAGCGCGTAGATCTCGAACTTCGCGCCGACGTCGACGCCGCGGGTGGGCTCGTCGAGGATGAACAGCTGCGGCCGGCTCATCAGCCACTTGCCGATCACCACCTTCTGCTGGTTGCCGCCCGACAGCGCCTTGACCGGCTGCGCCGCGATGTCGCCGGCGCGCACGCCGAGCTCGGCCCGCGCGCGTTCGGTCGCCGCCGCATGCGCCGCGCGATCCACCAGCGCGAACGGCGCCCGGCCGAAGTCGCGCACGGCGACGAGGCTGAGGTTCTCGGCCACCGGCGCCTCGAGCATCAGCCCCTCCTCGCGGCGGTTCTCGGTGACGAAGGCCAGCCCCGCCGCGATCCGCGCGCCCGGCCCGCCGGTCAGCGCCGCGCCGCCCAGCGTCATCGCGCCGGCGGCCAGCGGGTCGAGCCCGAAGACGATGCGCGCCAGCTCGCTGCGCCCCGAGCCCATCAGCCCGAACAGCCCGAGGATCTCGCCCGCGCGGATCTCGAAGGACACATCCGCGATCACCCCCGGCTGGCTCAGGCCCCGGGCCGCGAACACCACCCGGGCGTCCGGTCCGGCGCTGCGCGGCGGGAACATGCCCGACAGCTCGCGCCCGATCATCGAGCGGATCATCCGGCCCACGTCGAAGCCCTGCGCCGGCCCCGCGTCCACCAGCCGCCCGTCGCGCAGCACCGCGACCGCATCGCTCAGCCGCTGCACGTCGCCGAGGATGTGGCTGATGTAGATGATCGTGCGGCCCTCGGCCTTGAGCCGGGCGATCACCTCGAACAGCCGCGCCGTCTCGCGCGGGGTCAGCGAGGTGGTCGGCTCGTCGAAGATGATCAGATCCGCCTCGCGGTGCAGCGCCTTGGCGATCTCCACCAGCTGCCGCTCGCCGGGAGCCAGCTCGCCGACCGGCGTGTCGGGCCCGTGCTCGAGGTTCAGCCGCTTCAGCAGCGCCGCCGTCCGCTCGGCCATCGCGCGCCGGTCGATCAGCCCGAAGCGTTTGGGGAAGCCGTCGATGAACACGTTCTCGGCGATGGACAGATTGGTGAAGAGGTTCAGCTCCTGATGGATGAACGCGATCCCGCGCGCCGTCGCCTCGGCCGCCGAGCGCGGCGCATAGGGCTCGCCGCGCCACAGCATCCGCCCGGCGCTCGGCTCGACCACGCCGCCGACCATGTTCATCAGCGTCGACTTGCCGGCGCCGTTCTCGCCGATCAGCCCCAGCGTCGCGCCTTCCTCGACCGCGAGCGTCAGCTCCGCCACCGCCGGCACGCCGAACCAGTCCTTGCCCAGCCCCTCGAAGGCGATCAGCGCGCTCATGTCGTGCGCTCGCGCATCAGCCGGGTGCGGACCACGTCGAGCAGCGCCGCGATCAGGATCACCCCGCCCTTGACCATGTCGATGTGGAAGGCCGACAGGTTCATCAGGTTGAGCGTGTTCGACAGGAGCACGAAGAACAGCACGCCGAAGAAGGTCCACAGGATCTTCGCCTTGCCGCCGAACAGCGAGGTGCCGCCGATCACCGTGGCGCCGATCACGTCGAGCAGGAAGTTCCCCGCCCCGAGCGACGGGCGCCCCGTCTCCAGCCGGGCGGTGTAGAGCACCGAGGCGATGGCGGCGCAGACCGCGGAGATCACGAACACCGTGACGATGACCCGGCGCACCGGCACGCCCGAGATCTCGGCGGCCTTGCGGTTGATGCCGATGGCGAAGACGTAGCGCCCGAACACCGTGCGGTTCAGCGCGACATGCGCGACGACGGCGACCCCGAGCGCGATGATCATCGGCCAGGTGACGAGGTCGTGCAGCTGGCGGCGCGGGATCTGCGGCTCGGCGCGTTCGCCGAAATAGACCGAGACGAGCTGACCCTTGCCGAGCGCGATGAAGCTCCCGGGCAGCTCGCGGATGTTGTTGGACTGGGTGAGCCAGATCGCGAAGGCGCCGACGCCGATCATCGCCACCAGCGTCACCATGAAGGGCGGCATGCGCAGGAAGGCGACCGCGGCGCCGTTGGCCAGCCCGATCAGCGCGGCGACCGCGAGCATGGCGGCGACGCCGATGGCGGTGGCGTAGGCGGCGCCGGCGAGCAGACCGCCCTGTTCGGTCAGGAACACGCCCCAGATCGGCGTGTTCGCCAGCACCGCCGCCGGGGCCGCCGTCGCCAGCAGCATCGCGCCGACGACGCTGGTCAGCCCCGCGACGGCGCCCTGGCTGAGGTCGATGCCGGCGATGGTCAGGACGAAGGTCTGCCCGACCGCGACCACCAGCAGCGGCCACATGTTCGACAGCAGGTTCGCGAGGTTCGCGGGAGTCGAGAGCGTCGGAAGGAACGGGACGAGCAGCAGGAAATACGCGAGCGACAGGAAGAGCACGAAATAGTCGGACAGGAACAGCTGCCCCGCGCGGCGGGCCAGCCCGGAGGATGCGGAGGGCCGCGACGCGCCCGCCCCGGGCAGGACGACCAGGGCGGGGGACGGCGAGATGTCCGGCCGGGGGGACGCCCCGGCCGGCCGAAGACCGCTCATTTGTCGAGGAACCCGTCCGCGAGGAGCACGCAGCCCCACATGTCCATTTCCCGCTCGCCGAAATTGGCGGTGGTGAGCGCGAAGCCCGGATCCTCGATCACCTGGTTCGGCGCCACCTCGCCCGCCTCGATCGCCGCGAGGATCGCTCCGAGCGCCTGCTCGGCCTCGAAGTAAAGGTCCTGCACGCCGGTGGCGTCGATCTGGCCTTCCTTGATGAGCTGGCAGGCGGTGGCGTCGCCGTCGAGTCCGGCCATCCAGACATGGCCTTGCTCGCCGGTCTTCGTCCACATCCCGCGCGGCTCGAACACCGAACGGATCGTCGGCCACAGGAAGTCCGACGAGGTGAACAGCAGGTCGACCTGCGGGTTGGCGGTCACCGCCGCCTCGAGGTTGCCGAGCGCGGTGGCCGCGTCCCAGTTCGACGCGACCTCGGTCACGTTGAAGCGGTCGGCGTGCTTGTTGATCGAGGCGTAGAAGCCGTCCTTGCGCCCGACGGCGTTCGGATCGCCGAGGTCGCCGACGACGATGATCGCGTTCAGCTTTGCGTCGGCGGCGGCGGCGCCCAGCGCCTGTTCCGCCACGAAATCGACCGCCTGTTCGGCGATCGTGGCGTTGTCGGCGACGACCACGATCCCGCGCGACAGATCCGACGGCGGGCGGTTGAACACCGCGATCGGGGTGTCGGCGTCCTGGGCCTCGGCGACGATGGTGGTGGCGGTCTCGCCGTCCTGCGGGATCAGGATGATCCCCTCGACGCCCTGGGCGATGCAGTCGCGCACCTGCTCGAGCTGGCGGTTGGCGTCCTCGTTGGCGTTGCGCTCGATGACGGTGTGGCCGGCCTCGGCGAGCGTCGTGGTGATCGCCTGGTGGCCGGCGACCCAGAACTGGCTCTCGAGGTCCACGAACGAGAAGCAGATGGTGGCGGCCGAGGCGCCCGAGGCGGCGCCGAGGCCGAGGCCGGCGAGCATGGTGCCGGCGGCGAGGCGTTGCAGTCTGGTCATTGTTCTCTCCCTGTGGATGTTGGTTTCGGGCGGTTCAGGCCGCCTTCTCGGGGTTGCAGATATCCTTGACGGACTGGAGCACCGCTTCGGGCGCGAAGACCCGGTCGAGCCAGTCCTCCCTGAAGATCACCGGCTTCGCCTGGGCGATCGCGTGCAGCGCGCCGTCCGAGAACTTGCCTTCGGGGAAGATCCCGAAGGCGATGGCCAGCTCGATGGTCAGATGGCCGAGCAGGAAGTCGTGCGCCGCCTGTTCGGGCACGCCGCGGCGCACGGCCTCGTCGGTCGCCTCGCGCAGCGCCAGCGCCAGCGTGGCGCCCACGGTCTCCGACAGCGCCGGCTCGAGGATGGCGATCTGCTCCACCGTGCAGCGGTGCGAGCGCATCACCGGCTTGTAGATCTCGCGGGCGACCTCCTCGCACAGCGCATAGTGCTCCTCCGGGCCCTGCATCAGCGCGCAGACGATGTGCTGCTTGGCGCCGACGCCGCCGAAGAAGTCGCGCTTCGCCTCGGGCGTGGTCTCGTCGTTGAAGATCGGCGGGTGGCAGGGGTGGGTGACGAAATAGGTCACGTCGGCGCGCTCGGGCATCTCGCCGGCATGGGGCGCCGCGGCGTCGAGCACGATCACCGCCGTGCCGGGATCGAGACGCGGCACGATCTTGTGCGCGACCTCGCCGATCATGCGGTCGGGCACCGCCAGCAGCACCACGTCGGCGCGGCTGAGGGCCTGGCCCTCCTCCATGCAGTCCATCCCCGTCGCCGCCTTCAGCCGGGCGCGGCCGGCCTCGGCGACCTCGACGGGGGCGATCTCGAAGCGCGAGCCCATCAGGTTGGTCGCGAGCCGGACGCCCATCTTGCCGCCGGCGCCCATCAGCGCGATCTTGGTCATGGTCTCATTCCCTTTTTCATGCGGCGGCCGGACCGCCGTCCCTCAGCCTGACAAAAAAATCCGGTGGCCCCATCTGGCCGCCCTTCAGCACGATCTCGAGCCCGTCGCGGGCCGGATCCCCGGCGTGTCCACGCAGCAGCGCGGCGCCCGGCCCCACCGCCGACTCGGCGGTCAGCGCATCGAGCCCGAGTTCGCGCGCGCCGTGGCTCGACGTGTCGCCGCCGGCGATGGCCGCGCGGCCGACGCCGGTCGCGCGCAGCACCCGGTCGAGCAGCCGCCCCAGCCCGCCGCCGACGCGCGCGTTGAAGTCCTCGGCGGACAGGCCCGCCGCGTCGCGCGCGGCGTCGCAGGCGGCGATGGCCGGATCGCCCGGCCCGCGGGCGGTCGCGACGATCGGCGAGCGCCCCGCGCCGAGGCTCGCCAGCGCCAGCGCCTCGGCCCGCGCGCATTCCCGCGCCCAGGCCGCCGCATCGACGGCCTGTCCCGCGTCGATGGCGATCGCCTCGAACCCGGCCGCCTCGGCGCGGTCGATCTGGTCGGCGGTCACCGGCGAGCAGGATCCCGACACCGCCACCGCCTGCGCGACCCGGGTCACCGCCGGCAGCGGTGGCGGCGCATCGATCAGGCCGGCGTCGCGCCAGGCCGCGACCAGCGCGTATTCCAGCCCCTGCGAGCCGACCGCGAACAGCTGCGCCCCGGCGGACGCGTCCCAGACCAGCCGGCCGACCTCGGCCAGCGTCGCGTCGTCGACCACGTCGAAGGCGACGATCCGCGCGCCCGCCGCGCGGATCGCCGCCAGCCGCGCGGCGCCCTGCCCCGCCTTCAGCGCCACCAGATCGACCAGCCCGACCGGCAGCGCGGTCTGTCGCGCCAGATGCCGGCCGACGTCCGCCTCGTCCATCGGCGTGACCGGATGCACCCGCATCGTCGGATGCCGGTCCAGCCGATAAATTCCGCCGCCCGCCTTGGCGAACAGGTTGCCGAAGGCCTGCCAGCGCCCGATCTGCGGCGCGCCGACCACCAGCGGCGCCCAGCCGCCGCCCGCCAGCCCCAGCTCGGTCGCCACGCCGATCGAGCCCACCTCGGGCGCGCTGTCGAAGGTCGAGCAAACCTTGTAATGCGCCACCGGCGCGCCCGTCGCGCGCAGCGCCGCAAACACCGCCGGCAGCTCGGCCCGCATCCAGTCCGGCCCGCGTGTGCGCGCGTCCCCGGCCACGCCGACCGCCCGCAGCCCGCGAAACCGCGCCAGCATCTCCGGCCCGGGCGTCGCGAGAAACAGCGCCGCAGGCAGCCCGGCGAAGGCCAGCACCTCCATCACCGCCGCGGAGCCGGTGAAATCGTCGCCGTACCAGGCGACCACGGGTCCGGGGGGCAGCGGCCTCACGCGAAGGCCTCCAGCGCCGCGGCCAGCGCCGGCCGGGTCCGCGCCGCCTCGGCCGCCGGCACGCCGGCCATCGCCGCCTCCCAGGCCTCGCGCAGCGCCGCGACCCCCGCCGCCGGCCCGCCCGGATGCGCCATGATCCCGCCGCCCGCCGCATGGATCAGATCGACCGTCCCCAGCGCCGCCCAGGTGTCGGCCACCTGCGCCACCGACTGCCCGGAGGACAGCACCGGCATCGCCACGCAGGGCCTGCCTTCGAACATCGGCGTCAGGCACGACCGCGCCGAGGCGATCACGCTGGCGTCCGGCTCGCAGAACTTGTTGCGCAGCCCGTTCACATGCATGTGGTCGGCCCCCGCCAGCCGCCACAGCTTGGCCCAGGCCACATAGTCGAAGCCCAGCATCGGATGGCGCGACAGCGCGCCCCAGCCGTTGCGATGCGCGTGGATCGGCAGCTGCGCATGCCGCCGCAGCGCCAGGAACCCGCTCAACCCCACCGAATGCATCGAGGCCATCACGCAGGTCCCGCCGAGCGCCAGCACCAGATCGTGCCGCCGCCGCATCTCGTCGATCTCGCCGGTGACGTTGAACGCGAACATCACCTTGCGCCCGATGCGGTCGGCGTAGCGGTCGATCACCGCCATCACCGCCCGCGCGCGGTCCTCGAACGGACAGCCCGGCCCGTCCGACTGCAGCTCGTCGTCCTTGATGAAGTCGATGTCCGCCGCGCACAGCGCATCGACCAGCGCCGCCGTGCCCGCCGCGTCGAACCCGACCGAGGGCTTCACGATCGTCCCGATCAGCGGCCGCCCCGCGACGCCGGTCAGCGCCCGCGTGCCCTCGATCCCGAACGCCGGACCGGGGTTGGCCTCCGCAAACGCGTCCGGCAGACGGATGTCGAGCAACCGCAGCCCGGAGAACTGCCGCAGCTCGAACAGGTTGCCCGCCACCGTCGCCAGCAGGTTCGGCAGGCTCGGCCCCATGTTCGCGAGCGGCCAGCCCAGCGTCACCCGCGCGCGCCGGTGCGCATCGCCGGCCCGCCCGGCGCCGGGCAGCGACGGCCCCTCGACCGGCCCGAGATCCTCGATCCGCTCGACCACCGCCGCGGCGCGCGCCTTCAGCTCCGGCGTCTCGCCCGGCACCGGCCGGAAGGTGCCTGACGACTGCTCGCCCGCCATCGCCGCGGCCGCCTCGGCCAGCGGATACGCGGTCTCGACCAGATAGTCGGCCTCGATCCGGCTCACCTTGCGCAACCTCCGGCCACGAACTCCGCCATCGCCACCGTCTCGCCCCGCGCCGCCGAGCGGTACGCCGCCAGCGCCAGCGCCAGCGTGCCGAGGTTGTGCCGCCCCGAGGGCTGCGGCGCGGCCCGCCCCGCCAGCACCTCGACCACATGCGCCTCGAAGGCCGCGACCGAGTCCTGCACCGCGTGCCAGGGCCGCGCGCCCCAGGCCGGGACCGCCGGTTCGCCGTCGATCTCCTCGACCGCGCCGCGCCGGTGCAGCCGCAGCCTGTAGCCGTGGGTCAGCTCCAGCGTGCCGGTCTCGCCCTCCAGCCAGACCAGCGTCTCGGGGAACGGATCGGGCTCGATCTTCGAGAAGAACGAACACTCCACGCTCGAGACCGCCCCGCCCTCGTGCCGCAGCAGCGCCGCGAACGCATCCTCGCCGCGCACCGCCGGGTTGAGCCGCTGCGTCTCGCAGGACAGCCGCGCCACGTCGCCCAGCAGGAAGCGCGCCACGTCGAACAGATGCAGCCCGACGTCCATCAGCGCGAAGTCCGCGACCTCGGCCAGATACGGCTGGTTGACGTAGAGGTCGGGATAGCCGTGCCGGAACACCAGCCGCGCGAACTGCGGCCGTCCCACCGCGCCGGCGTCGAGCCGGGCGCGCAACAGCCGGAACGCCCGCTGCCAGCGGAAGTTCTCGTGCACGATCAACGGCCGCCCCGCCCGGTCCGCGGCCTCGACCATCGCGAGGCCGTCGGCGTAGTTCAGCGCGAACGGCTTCTGGCACACCGTCAGCGCCCCGGCCGCGAGGCTCAGCTCGACCAGCGGGCGGTGGCTCTCGACCGTGGTCGCGACGTCGACGAAGTCCGGCCGCACCGCCGCCAGCATCGCCGCGGCGTCGGTGAAGACCCCCGCCACGCCGAAATCCGCCGCGAAGGCCTCGGCCTTGCCGCGGTCCCGGTCGCAGACCGCGACGATCTCCGCCCCCTCCGCCTCGGCCCAGCCGTGCATGTGGTTGCGCGCGAAGAAGCCGCAGCCGATCAGGGCGCCGCGATAGCTCACGATGCGGTCGCCTTGAAGATCGCCACCTCGAAGCGCCCGAGCGTCATCTCCGTCGCGCCGCCCGGCCGGTCGATCCAGGCCGCATCCCGCGCCGCCCCGGCCGCGCCTGCGGCGTCGAGCGCGAGCAACAGCGCGCCTTCGGGCGCCGCGACGCGCGCCGGGTCCGGCCCGAGGTTCGCGGCGACGCCGCGCACCCCGCGCCGCCCCTCGCCTTCGATCCGCACCACCCCCGTCGACGGCCCGCCCGACACCTCGACATCGGCGCCGCCGAGCGCCGCCAGCGCGGCGACGACGGCGTGGACCGGCCACAGCGCGCCCGCCGCCCCCGGCCCGATCGGCCCCGCCGACATCACCGGCGCATAGCTCTCCACGCCGCCGCGCGCCGCCGCCGCCGCGACGCCGACCGCCCAGGCGGCGCCGAACAGCTCGCGCTGGCGCGGATCGTCCATCGCCATCGGCAGCCGCGCGCCGTCGGGATTGGCCGCCACCGCCGAGCCGTAGGGGTTCGAGCGCATCCCGATCGACAAGAGCCCCAGCCGCAGCGGCCGGTCGCGGGCGATGGCCCGGGCGCTGGCGAACACGTCGCCGAGCGCCTCGAGCGTCTCCAGCACCGAGCGGTCGTCGGCGGCATGGACGATCGCCGTGCCGCCGAAGGTCGCAAAGTCGATCGCCGCCGGGTCGGGGCGATGGCGGTTGAACTCGGTGAAATTCGTCAGCATTCCGCCGCCGACCGCCGCATCGGGAAACGCCTCCCGCGCGAGCGGGACGAGATCCATCGGCGTCGGACCCGAGGGCCAGACGCCGTCGGGCTGGTGGCTGGCCAGATACGCCGCGGGCAACGCGATCACCCGCGCCGGCCGCAGCTCCGCAGCGGCGCAGGCCGCGGCGACGCGCGCCAGCGCCTCGGCCGGCGGCTCGTCCCCGACGACGATCTCCAGCGTCAACTCGGGCGCGAGGCCGGCCAGGCCCGCGACCGCCGGGGCCGCCGCATCGATCCGCACCAGCGCCTCGTCGACCCCGAGCGCCGCGGCGTCGCCCAGGCCGGACGCCCCCTCATGCGCCAGCGCGATCCGCGGCGCGCGCGCGCGCGCCGCGGCGGCGCCGGCCCCCGCCGCCGCCGATCCATCCGCAACCAGCGCGAGCGCCACCTCAATCCGCTGGTCGACCGTCTCGCCGGCCTCCAGCGTGAACGGCCGCGGCCGCGCGAGGGGCCGGCAATAGGTCTTGAACGAGGCGTCGGTCCAGTTGCGCTGGTCCTCCATCTCGAAGACCTCGCCGGTCATCGTGATGTCGACCTCGACCGGGCCGACCCGATGCCGCAGCCCCGCGATGTCGAAGATCGGCTGCGCCGGCGAAATCCGCTCCGGAAACTGCGCCGCGCTGGCGCCCCCGTCCGGATGCCGCACCTCGACCGGCGTTCCCGCGACGCCCGCGATCGGATGCAGCAGCACGAACCCCGCCCGGTTGACCACCGTGGCCCGCGTCGCCGTCAGCCGCAGCCGCACGACGAGACGCCCCGCGTCGCCGGACGCCGCGGCCTCGACCTCCAGCGCGCCGTCGAAGCCGCCGTCGACCGTCCGGAACCGGTGCGCCAGCCGGACGACCTTGCCGTCCTCGATCCGCGTCTCGACCGCTTCGGTCGCCAGCGTCCGCCAGTCGGCGTCGCGGATCGGAAAGTCGATATGCCGCAGCACTTCCGTTCCGGCGAAGGTGACGCCGCGCAGCGAGCCGCCCTGCAGCGTCCACGCCAGCGCGCCGGCGCGCAAGACGGCGCCGTCCGCGACGCTGGACGCCGATCCGGCAGGACTGGCCGATTCCGGCTCTGGTGGCATGTCACCCCTCGTTCGTTGGCATGATCATCATACCAGATGCGCCGCCAAGGGCAACATTCAAAGCACGGGTTGAAGGCGGGGCGCGCGCGGCGCCGGGTTCAGTCCACCCCCGGGGCGCGCGACAGATGCGACTGGCGGTACAAGTCGTTGGCGCGCAACAGGTGGTCGGCCATCGCGGTCGCCGAACCCTCGACGTCGCCCCGGGCGATCGCGTCGAGAATGCCGTGGTGCTCGCGCAGCGTCAGCTGCTCCAGCCCCGGCACCGAAATGAGATCGACGTGGAAATCGGAGAGCCAGCCGAACAGCGCGTCGATCAGCGCGGTGAAGATCGGATTGCCGGCGATCGCCGCGATCTCGCGGTGAAAGCGGCCGTCGAGACTGCGGAACCTCGCGGGATCGCCGGTGGCGCGCCCCTGCTCCGCCAGAAGCTCCTCCAGACGGGCGATATCGGTGTCGGAGCGGCGCCGCGCGGCGATGCGGGCGATTTCCTTCTCGAAGGTGGCGCGGGCCTCCTTCAGGTTCTCCAGCGAGGCCGGCGAATGCGACAGGATGTGCTTCATCGTCTCGCCGATCTGGTCGACCATGCGCCCGATCGACGGCTCGGCCACCCGCGCCCGCTCGCCGTGGCGGATCTCGATCAGGCCGATGGTCTCCAGCGACTGCATCGCCTCGCGGATCGCGGGGCGCCCCACGCCCAGCCGCTCCATCAGTTCGCGCTCCGACGGCAGCGCCTCGCCCATCCCGATCGCGCCGCTGTGGATCAGGTCGAGCAGCCGCGAGCGGACCTCCTCCGACAGCTTCTTCTTCCGGATGGGCATTTCGCTAGTCATCATACCAGTCTGCCCGTTTCCGGACGAAACTGCAATGAGCCTCGTGGGCGGGCGATCTCGCCCGCCCATCCCCGCCACCGCGCCCGGCGCCGGCGTGCCGGACGAGAGGATTCGATTGCCGGCGCTTATCTTCCAACGTGATATCGATATCCTGCCTGGTTCGGAATGCCCGCCCGCTTCGGCGGACCGGCGCGCCCGCGCCCGCCGGGAGACCTCTGCAAAGCCCTCGGGCCGGCCTCCGGCGCCGCGTTCACACCTGTTTCAAAAGTGTGAACGCGGCGCGAATATCGTAGCGATATCAGTCTATTAGATCTCTGTGCACGCGTGCACAGCCATGCCCGGCGCACAGCTCCGCGGCGCGGGACGGTGCCCAGAGGGGCGTTTCGCAGACGCCTCTCAGAGCCGCGTGGCGAGATCCGCGACCTGCTCGCGAATGTCCGGAATGGCGGTGATCTCCCAGAACGCCGCGCGCGACGCCGGTCCCACCGCATAGATCCGCCCCGACGCCACGCCGTCCGCGTCCAGCACCGCGCAGTCGTCCGCGACGTCGAGGCCGATGCGCAGCCGGTCGATCCGCGCGGCCCCCCGCGCCAGCAGGTCGGCGACCAGCGGCCCGGCATGGGTCTCCGGATCGCGCCGGATGCCGCGGCAATCGATGATCCGCGCGACCGCCAGTTCGAACGGCTCGGCCGCGCGGCCGGCCCGGGGCCCCGGCCTGATCCCGGCCCGGATCGCGCCCGCCGCGTCGCGCCGGGCGTCAATGAAGCTGCCGCGGATCAGCGTCAGCTGGCCGCCCCTGATCGCGGCCTGCAGCCGGGCATGGGACGCCGGCGGCATCCGGTGGCGATGCACCTCCCACCAGACGCAGGCGTGGCGCAGGAACGACCGCCGCGCATCCTCGGGGAACGCCCGCCACAGCGCCTGCATATGCGGGCGCAAGCCGTCGACCACGTCGCGCCAGTCCCCGCCCGCCGCCTCCCGCTCGGCGACCCGGCCGCGCAGCCAGCGCATCGCCGCCGCGGCACCCCCGCCATGCGGCAACTCGTCCGTCCGGATCGCCTCGGGAACGCTCGGCGCATGGGTCTGCGGCAGCAGCCCCCGGCGCGACACGGCGACGATCTCGCCGCGATGCCCGGCGTCGAGCAGCGACATCAGCTGGTCCACCATCGTCAGCCCGGAGCCGACGATCAGAACCCGCCCGTCCGGCGCGCCGTCCCCCGCGCCCGACCAGGGCTGCGCCAGCAATCCGTCCGGCCGCTCGTCGGGCAGGGCATGCCCGGTCGCCAGCACCGCGACGTCCGCGCCGACCACGGCCCCGCTCGCAAGATGCGCGACGACGCCGGTCTCCCCCGCCGCTTCGAGCCGGATGCAGTCCTCCTTCATGCACCGCAGCCGCGGCCCGCCGCGCCAGGGATCGAGCAGGCTCGACATGTACCGGCCGTAGACGCCGCGATCGACGAAGCCCGACCGCTCGACCCGCGGATCGTGGTTCGCCGCCAGCCAGTCGTGGAAATGATCGGGCTCGTCGGGGAACGCCGACATGCTCGACACCCGCGTATTCAGCAGATGGCTCGCATTCGAGGTGGAGTAGGCCACCCCGCAGCCGAGCACTTCGCGCCGTTCGATCAGCGTCACCTCGATCCCGGGGCGCCCCCGCCGCAACAGCTGCGCCGCCAGCAGCGCGCCACTGGCCCCGCCGCCAACGATCAGCACGCGGCCGGCCGGCGACACCCGCCGCGCGCCGGCCGCCTCGGGCAGATCCATCCGGGTCACGACCACCGCCCCTGCGCGCTGCGGCGCCGCTCGCCACAGGTCCGGCCGTCCTTCATACCGCCCACCGGGGCTGTTCGACCGACCGGAGCGGCGCGCGCGGCGCCGACCGCGCCTGCAGCGCATCGCGCAGATCGAGGCCCTCCGGCCAGGGGCCGAAACCGCTCTCGACGTTGACATGCCCGGCGAAGCCGAGGTCGACAAAATCGGCCCGCCACGACCGCGCCCAGGCCGCCGCGCGCCCGAAGTCGATGCAGGGATCGTTCCGGCTGGCGACGACGGTGACCGGCGCGCCGAGCGGCCCCGGCGGCACCAGCTCGAACGCGCTCAGCCGGTCGTTGCGCGACGGATCGGCCGGCGCCACCAGCAACGCGCCGCCGATGCGCAACTGCGGCCAGTTCCGCAGCAGCCGCGCCACGACCAGGCAGCCGAGGCTGTGCGCGACCAGGATCGCGCCCGGCCTGCGGATCACCGCGCAGGCGACCCGGCCCTCCCAGGCCGAGGGCGCCGGCGTCCGCCAGTCGTCCTGCTCGACCAGTTCGGCGTCCGGATCGTTCGCCGCCCACCAGTGCTGCCAGTGCGGATCCGGCGACCCATCCAGGCCGGGAACGATCAGCGTTCGCGCCATCGTGGTCCTCATCGACTCGATCATCTTACCCGAGAAACTCTATCATCTCTGTCGTGTATTATCGTCCCAAAATCACCGCTCCCGGGGGAACGGCGCACTCTTTGCGTGTCAGGAGTCGGCGATGTTGATCGGCAGGGCCGTCGTCTGCTTCAGCCGCTCCATCGCGAACTGCGAGGTGACGTTCTTGAGGTCCAGCTTTTCGGTCAGCCGATTGTAGAAGCCGTCGAACGCCGCCATGTCGGGCGCGACCACCTTCAGCAGATAGTCGACGTCGCCGGCCATCCGGTAGACCTCCAGCACCTCGGGCATCTCGGCGACCGTGCGCGCGAAGCTCTCGCGCCAGGTCGCCGAATGTTCGCTCGCCTCGATCTCGACGAACACGATCAGTCCGAGCCCGACCCGCGCCGGATCCACCAGCGCGACCCGGCCGGTGATGACGCCGGAGGCCTCGAGCTTCTGGATGCGCTTCCAGCAGGGCGTCTGCGACAGCCCGACCCGTTCGGCGACCTGCGCGATCGGCAGCGTCGCGTCGCGCTGAAGCTCGTACAGGATCCGCCGGTCGATGCGGTCCATGCGCTCGGGCGGCCGCTCGGTCATCCTCACAACGCTGGTCATGCTGCGCATCCTCCCGAATGGTCCCGTCGCGCCGCCGCCTCGCGCCCCGACGGGACCCCCGGCTGGGCGGACGGCGCTTCGCGGCGCTCCCGCCTCATGCCGCGACGAACTCGCGGACGAACTTCGTCGCGGGCCTTGCGCGGATGTCGGCGGGGGTTCCGATCTGCTCGATGCGTCCCATCGACATCACGACGACGAGGTCGGCGAGCTCCATCGCCTCGTCCTGGTCGTGGGTGACGAAGATGGTGGTCAGGCCGGTCTGGTCGTGGATTTCGCGCAGGCCGGTGCGCAGCTCCTTGCGGACGCGCGCGTCGAGGGCGCCGAACGGCTCGTCGAGCAGCAGCACGCGCGGCTCGATGGCGAGCGCGCGGGCGAGCGCCACGCGCTGGCGCTGGCCGCCCGAAAGCTGGGTCGGATAGCGCCGGCCGACGTCGGGCAGCTGGATCATCTTCAGCAGCTTGTTCACCCGCCGGTCGATCTCGCCGCCGGTCGGACGGGACCGGCGCGGCCGCGCGCGCAGGCCGTAGGCGATGTTCTCGAACACCGTCATGTGCCGGAACAGCGCGTAGTGCTGGAACACGAAACCGGCGCGACGCTCCTGCACGCTGAGGCCGGTGGCGTCCTCGCCGTCGAACAGCACCCGGCCCGAGGTGGGAAATTCGAGCCCCCCCAGCATGCGCAGGAGCGTGGTCTTGCCCGAGCCCGACGGCCCGAGCAGCGAGACCAGCGCACCCGAGGGCACCGACAGGCTGACCGGGTGCAACGCGGTGGTCGGGCCGAATTCCTTGGCCAGTTCCTCGATCTCGATCTGCATGGCGTTCTCCTGCGGACTTGTCAGTGGCGACGGGTGGCGGCGAGCTGGTCGGCGTAGCGCCATTCCAGCGTCGACTTCAGCAAAAGCGTGATCAGCGCCAGCAGCGCCAGCAGCGCCGCCATGCCGAAGGCGGCCACCGCGAGATACTCGTTGTAGAGCATCTCGATCATCAGCGGCATCGTGGCGGTCTGGCCGCGGATCTTGCCCGAGACCACGGCGACCGCGCCGAACTCGCCCATGGCGCGGGCGTTGCACAGCAGCACGCCGTAGAGCAGCGCCCAACGGATGTTGGGCAGCGTCACGGTCAGGAAGGCGCGCAGCCCCGAGGCGCCCAGCGTCAGCGCCGCCTCCTCCTCGGAGCGGCCCTGCTCCTGCATGATCGGGATCAGCTCGCGCGCGACGAACGGGAAGGTCACGAACATCGTCGCCAGAACGATGCCCGGCACGGCGAACACCACCTGCATCCCGTTCAGCACCAGCCAGGCCCCGAGCGCCGAGTTCGCCCCGAACAGCAGCACGAGGCAGAGGCCGGCCACCACCGGCGAGACCGAGAACGGCAGGTCGATCAGCGTGATCAGGAACGCCTTGCCGGGAAAGTCGAACTTGGCGATAGACCAGGCCGCGGCGAGCCCGAACAGCGCGTTGAGCGGCACCGCGATCGCAGCGGTCAGCAGCGTCAGCCGGATCGCGGCCTGCGCGTCGCGGCCGCCGAGCGCCTCGACCGCGGCGCCGAGACCGTTCTTGAGCGCCTCGGCGAAGACCGCGATCAGCGGCGCGAACAGCATCACCCCGAGCACCGCCACCACGACGCCGATCAGCAGGCGGCGCACCAGGGGAGTCTCGGTGGTCGACGACCGGAAGCTCCCGGCGAAAGACGAGTCAGCCATGACGAATACTCCCCGAGAACAAGGCAAAAAACCGGCCCGATCCACCGCCGCCGGGCGACCGCCGCCGCAGCGCGCCGAGGCGCGGCCGGACGGTCGGGCCGGCGCCCCCTGCGCCGTCCGGCCTACGCATCGCCGAACCTCCGCCGGCTCCAGACCTGGATCAGGTTGATCGCCAGCAGCATCAGGAACGAGATCGACAGCATCGCCAGCGCGATCGCCACCGCCCCGTCGTAGTCGAACTCCTCGAGCCGGATCACGATCAGCAGCGGCGCGATCTCGGTCACGTTCGGCAGGTTGCCGGCGATGAAGATCACCGAGCCGTACTCGCCGACCGACCGGGCCAGCGCCAGCGCGAAGCCGGTCAAGAGCGCCGGCGCCAGCATCGGCAGGATCACCCGCCGGAACGTGCGCAGCCGCCCCGCCCCCAGCGTCGCCGAGACCTCCTCGACCTCGCGCTCGATCTCCTCGATCACCGGCTGCACCGTGCGCACCACGAA
>CAYTMB010000005.1:0-3908 GCA_964438465.1 uncultured Rhodovulum sp.
GAGGCGGCGGCGCAGGTGGAATTCGGCGGCGCCGAGCGCCTCGGGGATCTTGCCGAGGGTCGCGAAGGCGGCGCCTTCCCAGGCGGCGCGGCGCGTCGGGCCGTCGCGCCGGGCGAGGCGGACGATCTGGAGCGGCCAGGCGAGCAGCAGCAGCCAGCCGAGCGGGGCGAGCGCGGCGGCCGCGAGCGTGGCCGCCGGGAGGGCGAGGCCCCAGGCCAGCGCGCGGCGGGTCTCGCGGACCCAGTGGCGTTCGGGCGGCGCGCCGTGCAGCGCCGCGCCCTCGGCGAAGGCGTGACCCGCCCGGCGGCTGCGCCGCCACCACTGGCCGAAGCGCAGGATCGCGGCGTCGTGCCAGGTCATCTCGGCGTCGAGCCGCCGGATCCGCCAGCCGGCGGCGCGCAGGCGCAGGCACAGCTCGGGCTCCTCGCCGGCGATCAGCTCGTCGCGAAAGCCGCCGGCCGCGAGCAGCGGCGCCAGCCGCATCAGCGCGTCGCCGCCGCAGGCCTTGGCCGGGCCTATGGGCACGTCCCATTCCCGGTCGCAGAGGCGGTTGTAGACCGAGGCCTCGGGGTGGCGCTCGCGGCGGCGGCCGAAGGCGACGGCGGCGCGGGGATCGGCGTCGAGGAAGGCGCGCGCGGTCGCGAGCCAGCCGTCGCGCAGCTCGCAGTCGCCATCGACGAACTGGACATAGACGGGCGCGGGGCGCTGCGCCGCCAGCACGGCGAGGCCGGCGTTGCGCGCCCGCGCCGCGGTGAAGGGCCGCGCGAGGTCGAGCCGGACCACGGTGGCGCCGCGCGCCTCGGCGGCGGCCGGACTGCCGTCGGTGGAGCCGGAATCGACATAGACCACGGCGGCGGCCGCGCCGCGCAGGCTGTCGAGGCAGGCGATCAGCCGGGCGCCCTCGTTGCGGCCGATCACCACGGCGCCGATGGGCCGGCCCTCGGCCGGAGGCGGGGGAAGTGGCCGGTCGGGGTCCATCCTTAACCCTCTGGTCATACAGTGGCGGGAGTTTAGCGGGAAAGCCGCAGATCCACCACAAGCAGTTTCATATGAGTAAAGTACCCGTTGAGATTGTGTCGTGGCGGTCGTGGCGCAGGGGTCCGACGGAAAGCGCCCGCGATGCCGAACAGCCTCGCCTATCTGGTCCTGATCGCCTGGCCGCTGGTCACGGTCGGGCTGTTCCTGCGCCTGAGCCTGGAGCGGGCGGTGATCTGGTCGATCCTCGGCGCCTATCTGGTGCTGCCGCCGGTCGCGGCGGTGGACTTTCCGCTGTTGCCGCCGTTCGACAAGGTGACGATCCCGAACGTCGCGGCGCTGGCTGTCTGCATCCTGCTGCTCGGCAAGCGGGTCGCCTGGCTGCCGCGGTCGGCGGTCGGGCGCGTGCTGGCGGTGCTGTTCGTGCTCAGCCCGGCGGCGACGGTGCTGACCAATTCGGACGCGATCCCCTTCGCCATCGGCGGCCTGCCGGGTCTGCGGGTGCACGACGCGCTGTCCGAGATCATCCTGCAGGTGATGTCGCTGGCGCCGTTCCTGCTGGCGCGGCAGCTGCTCGCGACCGAGGCGGCGCAGCGCGAGATCCTGGTGGCGCTGGTCGTGGGCGCCCTCGTCTATTCGATCCCGATGCTGATCGAGATCCGGCTCAGCCCGCAGATGAACGTCTGGGTCTACGGCTTCTTCCAGCACGATTTCATCCAGACGGTGCGCTACGGCGGCTATCGCCCGATCGTGTTCCTGCCGCACGGGCTGTGGGTGGCGCTGTTCACCATGCTCAGCCTGCTGGCGGCGGTGGCGCTGCGCCGGCACGACCGCTCGCGGTGGCGGCGGGCGTTCATCGCGCCGGTGGTCTATCTCGGGGTGCTGCTGGTGCTGTGCAAGAGCGTCGCGGCGCTGGTCTACGCCGCGGTGCTGGTGCCGGTGATCGCGGTGGCGAGCGCCCGGCTGCAGGTGACGCTGGCGCTGGGGCTGGCGATGATCGCCGTCGGCTATCCGCTGCTGCGCGGCACCGAGATCGTGCCGGCGAGCGCGATCGTCGACTGGGTGGAGCAGCTCGATCCCGACCGGGCGCAGTCGCTCGGCTACCGCTTCGACAACGAGGACGTGCTGCTGGCGAAGGCGAACCAGAAGCCGTTCTTCGGCTGGGGCGGCTGGGGGCGCAACCATGTCTACGATCCGGAGACCGGCCGGATGCTGACCGTCACCGACGGGCGGTGGATCATCGTCATCGGGACGCTGGGCTGGTTCGGCTATGCCGGCGAGTTCGGCCTGCTGGCGCTGCCGCTGCTGGCGCTGTGGCGGGCGTCGCGGCGGCGGGGCGTGGTCCTGTCGCCCTATGTCGGTCCGCTCGCGATCTGCACCGGGATCAACATGATCGACATGCTGCCGAACGCCACGCTGATCCCGTTCACCTGGCTGATCGCCGGCTCGATCCTCGGCTACGCCGAGGCGCTGGCCGTCCGGCGCGGGGCCGGCGCGGCGCCGGCGGGCGATCCGGCCGCCGAGCCGGCGCGGCCGCGGACGGTGCTGTGAGGGCGTGGGGCCGCGGTAGTTCGTAAGCAGAGGTTAATTCCATAGAAACTTAACCAGTTTGCAATGTGGTCGTCGCGTGGCGCCGCAATCGGTCTTAAGAACGGATGCATCCCCTTGTCTGACAAAGTTAACGGTTCGATGATTAACGAGAACGACATTGCGATCGTCGGCATGGCCGCGCATGTTCCCGGCGCGCAGACGCTCGAGAAATACTGGAGCAATCTTCGCGACGGCGTGGAGTCGATCCGCCGGCTGAGCGCCGAGGATCTGGCCGCCGCCGGCGAGACGCCGGACCGGCTGCACGACCGCAATTATGTGCCGGCCGCCGCGGTGCTCGACGGTTTCCAGATGTTCGACGGCGAGTTCTTCGGCTTCGGCCCGAAGGAATCGGCGATCATGGACCCGCAGCACCGCCAGTTCCTCGAAGCCGCCTGGGAGGCGCTGGAGAGCGCGGGCCATCCGCCCGAGAGCTTTCCCGGCCGGATCGGGGTCTACGCCGGCTGCGGCATGGGGAGCTATTTCTACTTCAACCTGTGTTCGAACCGGGATCTGGTCGACAGCGTCGGCATGTTCCTGCTGCGCCACACCGGCAACGACAAGGATTTCCTGTCGACCCGGCTGAGCCATGTGCTCGATCTCAAGGGGCCGAGCGTCAACATCCAGACCGCCTGCTCGACCTCGCTGGTGGCGACGCATTTCGCCTGTCAGGCGCTGCTGAGCGGCGAATGCGACATGGCGCTGGCCGGCGGCGCGACCGTCGAGCTGCCGCATGGCCGGGGCTATCTCTACAAGGAGGGCGAGATCCTGTCGCCGGACGGGCATTGCCACGCCTTCGACCACCGCGCGCAGGGCACGGTGTTCGGCAGCGGCGCCGGGGTGCTGGCGCTGCGGCGGCTGTCGGATGCGCTGCGCGACGGCGACCATGTCTGGGCGGTGATCAAGGGCACTGCGATCAACAACGACGGCGCCGACAAGGCCGGGTATCTGGCGCCGAGCGTGGACGGGCAGGCCGCCGCGATCGCCGAGGCGCATGCGGTCGCGGGGGTGACGGCGGACAGCATCGGCTACGTCGAGTGCCACGGCACCGGCACAGCGCTCGGCGATCCGATCGAGGTGGCGGCGCTGACGGCGGCGTTCCGCCAGACCACGGCGGAGACCGGCTTCTGCCGGATCGGCTCGGTCAAGACCAACATCGGCCATCTCGACACCGCCGCCGGGGCGGCGAGCCTGATCAAGACCGCGCTGGCGCTGCATCACCGCCAGATCCCGCCGAGCCTCGGCTACGAGGCGCCCAATCCGGCCATCGACTTTGCGTCCGGCCCGTTCCGGGTCGCCGACGCGCTGACCGGCTGGCCGGAGCGCGCCGGTCCGCTGCGCGCCGG
>CAYTMB010000005.1:4008-8157 GCA_964438465.1 uncultured Rhodovulum sp.
GCGCGCCGGTCCGCTGCGCGCCGGGGTGAACTCGCTCGGGGTCGGCGGGACGAACGCGCATGCGGTGCTGGAGGAGGCGCCGGCGCGGGCGGTCTCCGAGGCTTCGGACTGGCCGCATCAGATCCTGACGATCTCGGCGCGCAGCCGGGCGGCGCTCGACGCGAATGCGGCCGCGCTGGCGGCGCATCTGCGGGCCAATCCGGACCAGCCGCTGGCCGATGTCGCGTTCACCCTGAAGGAGGGGCGGCGCGCGTTCTCCCGCCGCCGGGTCGTCGTCGCCGCGTCGCATGAGGAGGCGGCGGCGCTGCTGGAGGCGGCCGAGCCCCGGCGGGTGTTCACCCACAGCGTCGTCGCGGCGGACCCCGGGGTGGTGTTCATGTTCCCCGGCGGCGGCGCGCAGTATGCGGGCATGGCGCGGGGCCTCTACGAGACCGAGCCGGTGTTCCGCGAGACGGTGGACCGCGGCCTCGACGCGCTGCAGCCCCGGCTCGACTACGACCTCCGCGCGCTGTGGCTGCCGGCGGAGGGGGAGGCGGCCGAGGCGGCGGAGCGGCTGAAGCGGCCCTCGGTCCAGCTGCCGCTGATCCTGATCGTGGAATACGCGCTGGCGCAGCTGTGGATGTCCTGGGGGGTGAAGCCGGCCGCGCTGGTCGGGCACAGCATGGGCGAGAACGCGGCGGCCTGCGTCGCCGGGGTGATGTCCTTCGAGGACTGCATCGGGCTGGTGCATCTGCGCGGCCAGCTGTTCGACACGGTGCCGGCGGGCGGGATGCTGAGCGTGCCGATGGCCGCCGGCGCGCTGGAGCCGTTGCTGGGGCCGGATCTCGACATCGCCGGCGTCAACGCGCCGGAGCTGTGCGTCGCCTCCGGGCCGCAGGCGGCGCTGGACGCGCTGGAGGCGCGGCTGAAGGCGGGCGGGATCGACTGCCAGCGCATCCCCATCGACATCGCCGCGCATTCGCGGATGCTGGAGCCGATCCTGCAGCGGTTCGGCGACCATCTGCGCGGCCTGACGCTGAGCGCGCCGCGGATCCCCTTCGTGTCGAACCGCACCGGCGCCTTCATCACCGCGGCGCAGGCGACCGACCCGGACTACTGGGTGGGGCATCTGCGCGGGACGGTGCGGTTCGCCGACTGCGTCACCACGCTGTCCCAGGAGCCGGACCGGGTCTATCTCGAGGTCGGCCCGGGCAAGGCGCTGAGCTCGCTGGTGCAGGCGCATGGCGGCGTGCCGGCGCAGCAGGTGCTGAGCTCGCTGCGCCACCCGGACGAGCGGATCGCCGACGACGCCTATTTCCTCGGCGTCCTGGGAAGGCTGTGGGCGACCGGGGTCGCGATCGACTGGGAGCAGATCTGGGGCGGCGCACGGCGGCTGCGGGTGCCGCTGCCGACCTATGCGTTTCAGCGGAGCGCGTATTTCATCGAGCCGGGCGTGCCCGCGCTGGCGCCGTCGAGCCGGCCGGTGCGGCGCGACGATCTGGCGGACTGGGGTTATCGCCCGGACTGGCGGCCGCGGCTCGCCGACTGCGGGGTCGACGTCGAGGGAGGCCTGGACGCGGCGCCGCCGCAGACCTGGCTGATGTTCATGGACGAGGCCGGGCTGGCCGCGCGCGTGGCCGCGCGGCTGCGGGCCGCCGGGCATCGTGTGGTCGAGGCGCACGCCGGCGACGCCTTCGCCCGGCTCGAGGACGACCGTTATGTACTGGCGCCGGAGCGGGGGCGCGAGGGCTACGAGGCGCTGCTGCGCGATCTGGCCGGGCGGGGCGCCGCGCCGTCGCGGATCGGGCATTTCTGGCTGGTGACGGGGCAGGAGAACTTCCGGCCCGGCAGCAGCTTTTTCCACCGCAACCAGGAGTGCGGCTTCTACAGCCTGCTGTTCCTCGCGCAGGCGGCCAGCGGCGAGGCCCTGCCGACGCCGCTGCACCTCAGTGTGTTCACCTCCGGCGCCGCGCGGGTGCGCGCCGAGGCGCTGGCCTATCCGGAGAAGTCCACCGCGCTCGGGCCGGTGCGGGTGATCCCCCGCGAATTGCCCGGCGTGACCTGTTCGATCCTCGACCTGAGCCTGCCCGAGGCCTCGGGCGCGCGGCGGTTGCGCGGCCGGGTCGCGGCGGCGCTGTCGGGCGGGCCGACGCGGCGCCAGGCGGCCGAGCAGGCGCTGGACCGGCTGGCGACGCAGGTGCTCGAGGAGCTGCTGGCCGAGCCGGCGAACCGCGTCGCGGCGCTGCGCGGCGCGCGGCGGTTCGAGCTGGAGTTCCGGCCGGCGCCGCTGGAGCCGGCTGCCGCGCCGGTGCTGCGGCAGGGCGGGGTCTGCCTGATCACCGGCGGCTTCGGCGGCATCGGGCTGACCGTCGCCGAGGCGCTGGTACGCGACAGCGCGGCCAGGATCGTGCTGGTCGGTCGCACGGCGTTGCCGCCGCGCGACCGCTGGGACGCGCATCTGCGCAGCCACGGCCCGTTCGACGCGGCGTCAATGCGCATCCGCGCGGCGCAGCGGCTGGAATCGCTCGGGGCCGAGGTGCTGATCGCGGCGGCCGATGTGTGCAACCTCGAGGAGATGCGCGCCGCCGTCGCGCTCGCCACCGAGCGGTTCGGCGGGGTTCATGCGGTGATCCACGCCGCGGGCGCCGTGCAGGACGCGCCGCTGCTGACCAAGACCGTCGCCGACGTCGAGGACGTGTTCACCCCGAAGATCCACGGCGCGCAGGTGCTGGACGCGCTGTTCCCCGACGGCGCGCTCGACTGGCTGGCGCTGTTCTCCTCGACCAGCACGGTGACCGGGCCGGCCGGGCAGGTGGATTACGTCGCCGCCAACGAATACCTGAACGCCTATGCGCGCAGCCGCGCCGGCGGGGCCACGCGCGTGGTCGCCATCGACTGGGGCATCTGGAACGGCCGCGGCATGGCGGCGCAGGCGATCGCCGCGCGCAGCGGCCAGCGGCCGGCGGCGCCGGTCGAGCCCGCCGACGCGCCGCTGCTCGATGGCGCCACCTTCGACGACGCCGGCGCGCGGATGTTCACCGCGCGGCTCGCCGCCGAGACGCACTGGCTGCTCGACGAGCACCGGACCGGGGCGGGCGATGCGATCGTGCCGGGGACCGGCTTCGTCGAGCTGGCCGCCGAGGCGCTGCGCGCGCATGGCGAGACCGGCGCCTTCGAGATCCGCGACCTGTTCTTCCTGCGCTCGCTGAAGGTCGATGCGGGCGAGCCGCGCGACATCCGGGTGCGGCTGGCGCGGACCGAAGAAGGCTACGGGTTCGCGGTCAGCGGCGCCTGTGTGGCGGAAGGCCGCGCCGCGTTCGAGCTGAACGCGCAGGCGAGCCTGGTGCTGTCGCCGGACGCGGAGGCGGGCGCGGTCGATCTCGCCGGGATCGCGGCGCGCTGCGCGGACCGGCGCGCGGCCGAGGGCGCCGCGGCGCTGCGCTCGCCCCAGGAGGCGCATCTGCGCTTCGGGCCGCGCTGGCGCGTGCTGCGCGAAATGGCGTTCGGCGAGGGCGAGGGGCTCGCCGCGCTGAGCCTGCCGGAGGCGTTCGCGGGCGATCTGGCGCAGGGCTATGTGCTGCATCCGGCGCTGCTCGATCTCGCGACCGGCTGGGCGATGGAGCTGATCGACGGCTACGAGCCGACGCATCTCTGGGTGCCGGTCTCCTACCGCTCGGTGCGGGTGTTCGCGCCGCTGCCGCGCGAGATCAGGAGCTGGGTCCGCAACGCCGGGCCGAACCGTGCCGAAGGGCCGTTCGCCGAGTTCGACATCACCTTGTGCGACCCGGCGGGCATGGTGTTGGTCGAGATCTCGGGCTTCTCGATCCGAAGGCTCGAGGGCGCCGCCGGCCTCGCGCAGACGCGCCGGCCGGGCGCCGCCGAGCTGGAGTTCGTCGATGGCGCGCGCGGCGTCGAGGCGCCGCTGTCGCCCGCCGAAGAACGGCTGGCGCAGTACTACGAGCAGGGCATCCGCCCCGAGGAGGGGGCCGAGGCCTTCAGCCGCGCGATGGCGGCCGGGACGTCGCAGATCGTGGTGTCCTCGCTCGATCTGGCGCGGCTGGCCGCAGATGCGGGCGCGATGTCGGTCGAGGCGGCGGGCGGCCAGTCGTTCGACCGGCCCGAGCTCGACAGCGCCTATGTCGAGCCGCGCACCGACATCGAGCGGATGCT
>CAYTMB010000005.1:8257-11022 GCA_964438465.1 uncultured Rhodovulum sp.
GAGGGCGCCGCGGCCGCGCCGGCGGCGCCTGCGCGGCGCTTCACCCATCTCGTGGCGATGCACGCGGGCGAGGGCGGGCCGAGGACGCCGTTCTTCCTCGTGGCCGGCATGTTCGGCAACGTGCTGAACCTGCGGCATCTGGCGCATCTGATCGGGTCGGACCGGCGGTTCTACGGCGTGCAGGCGCGCGGCCTCTACGGCGACGCGGAGCCGCATCTGACCTTCGAGGACGCGGCGGCCGACTATGTCGCCGAGCTGCGCATGGTCCAGCCGCATGGGCCCTATCTGCTCGGCGGCTTCTCCGGCGGCGGCATCGCGGCCTATGAGATGGCGCGGCGGTTGGAGGCGGCGGGCGAGCGCGTCGCGCTGGTGGTCCTGCTCGACACGCCGATCCCGATGCGCCCCATGCTGAGCCGGGTCGATCGCGCGCTGATCAAATGGGGGGAAATCCGCAGCCGGGGGCCCGGGTATTTCTACGACTGGGCGCGGGCGCGGGCGCGCTGGGAACTCGACCGGGTCCGGGCGCGGTTCGACGCGCCGGTCGAGGCGGCGGAGCACCACTTCCACAACGAGGCCATCGAGGCGGCGTTCCGCGCGGCGCTGCCGCGCTACCAGCTGCGGCCGTGGAGCGGGCGGCTGGCGCTGCTGCGCCCGGCGCTGGACCGCAGGTGGAAGGTGTCGGGGGGGCGGTTCGTCGATTCCGAGCGCGAGTATGTGCTCGCCGACAACGGCTGGTCGCCCTGGGCGCCGTCGCTCGAGGTGATCGAAGTGCCGGGCGACCACGATTCGATGGTGCTCGAGCCGAACGTGCGGGTCCTCGCGGCGCGGCTGCGCCGGTGCATCGACGCGGCCGAGGCCGCGGAGGCCGACGACGATCCCATCCTGCGGGCGCCGCTCGCCACCGCCGCGGAGTAGCCCCGATGCCCGGTCCGACCGTCCAGACGATCATCCTCAACTACCGCACGCCGGATCTGGCGCTGCGCGCGGCCGCGGCGGCGCTGCGCGCGATGGAGGGCATCGCGGGCGAGATCCAGATCGTCGACAACGACTCGCAGGACGGCTCGGCCGAGGCCATCGCGGAGGGCCTGCGCGCCGCGGGATGGGACGCCGGGCGGGTGCGGCTGATCCGCTCGCCCCGCAACGGCGGCTATGGCGCGGGCAACAACCTCGCGATCCGCGCCGGCCTCGCCGGCGGGCGGGCGCCGGACTACGTCTATGTGCTCAATCCCGACGCCCGGCCCGACCCCGACGCGATCCGGCGGCTGGTCGATCTGCTGGAGCGCGACCCGACCGTGGGGTTCGCCGGCAGCTACATCCACGGGCCGGACGGCGCTCCGCACCGCACGGCCTTCCGCTTTCCGACGATCGCCAGCGAGTTCGAGGGCGCCGCACGGCTCGGCCCGCTCTCGCGCCTGCTGAAGGATCGCGTCGTCGCCCGGCCGATCCCGGAGGCGACCTGCGCGGTGGACTGGCTCGCCGGTGCGAGCCTGATGATGCGCCGCCGCGTGCTCGACGAGGTCGGACTGTTCGACGAGGGCTTCTTCCTCTACTTCGAGGAGACCGACCTGTGCCGCCGGGCGCGGCTTGCCGGCTGGCCGACGGTCTATGTCCGCGACAGCGCCGTCGAGCATGAGGGCTCGGTGTCCAGCGGCGCCAAGGAATGGTCGCGCACGCCCGGCTACTGGTTCGACTCGCGGCTGCGGTATTTCGTCAAGAACCACGGCGTCGGCTACGCCGGGGCCGCGACGGCCGCGCATGTGCTCGGCGGGCTGATCTGGCGCGCGCGCCGGATCGTCCAGCGCAAGCCCCCGGCCGACCCGCCGCATTTCCTGCGCGACCTGAGCCTGCACGCCCTCGGGGCGGCGGCGCGGCCGCTGTCGCGGCGTTTTTCCGGTCCGAAGCCGCCGCGCGCGGGCTCGGCCGCCGATCCCGCCTTCCGGCCATAGCGCCGCCACGGAGTTGAGCATGAGCAAGTTTTCCTGCGTCGTCGTCGGCAACGAATCGCTGCTCGCGCAATGCGCGCAGATCCTGCTCGACCGCGGCCACGCCGTCCGCGCGGTGGTCACGCGCAACCCCGAGGTCGCGGCCTGGGCCGCGCGGGCCGGGCTGCGGTGCGAGGCGCCGGGCGCGGACCTCGCCGAGCGGCTGTCGCAGACGGCGTTCGACTGGCTGTTCAGCATCGCGAACCTCGACCTGCTGTCCGAGGCGGTGGTGTCGCTGGCGGCGCGGGGGGCGGTGAACTTCCACGACGGACCGCTGCCGCGCTACGCCGGCCTCAACGCGCCGGTCTGGGCGCTGATCGGGCGCGAGGCGACGCATGGCGTCTGCTGGCACATGATCGAGGGCGGCGTCGACGAGGGCGACATCCTCGAGCGCCGGACGTTCGAGGTCGCGGCCGACGACACGGCGCTGACGCTGAACACCCGCTGCTACGCGGCGGCGATCGACAGCTTCGCCGATCTCTGCGTCGCGCTGGAGGGCGGGGCGCCGGCCCGGTCGCCGCAGGATCTGACGCGGCGGACCTATTTCGGGCGCACCGCCCGGCCGCGCGCCGCCGCCCGGCTCGATTTCCGGCGCGACGCGGCGGATCTCGTCGCGCTGGTCCGGGCGCTCGACCACGGAGCCTACTGGAATCCGCTGGCGCTGGCGAAGATCGAGGCGGGCGGGCGGGTCGTGCTGGTGCGCGCGGCGTCGCTGGCGGAGCGGTCCGGCGGGGCCGCGCCGGGGACGGTGCTGGACTGCGGCGCGCAGGGGCTGGTCGTGGC
>CAYTMB010000005.1:11122-28964 GCA_964438465.1 uncultured Rhodovulum sp.
CGCCGGACCCGTTGCGGAGGCCTGCGTGACGGTTGTTTGCGGGTCCGCGATGCGGTTGTGCTACGACGCGACGCGGCTTTCGGCGGCGGCGGCCGGGCGGCTGGCGGCCAGCCTCGGCGCCGTGCTGCAGGCGGTGGCGGCGCCGAACGGCGCGGCGACGCCGCTCGACCGGCTGCCCGCGGTCGGCCCCGCCGAGCGGGCGCTGACGCTGGGCGCCTGGCAAGGCGCCGCGACGGACTACGACCGTGCGCGCTGCGTGCACCAGCAGATCGAGGCCCAGGCGGCGCGCACGCCGGATGCGGTCGCGCTGAGCTTCGAGGGCGCGGATCTGACCTACGCCGAGCTCGACGCCCGCGCCAACCGGGTGGCGCAGGCGCTGCGCGCGATGGGCGTCGGGCCGGACGTGCTGGTGGGCCTGCATGTGCCGCGCTCGCTTGATCTGGTGGTGGGCGCGCTGGCGATCCAGAAGGCCGGCGGCGCCTATGTGCCGCTCGATCCCGCCTATCCGCCCGAGCGTATCGCGCTCTACATCGAGGACAGCGCGGCGCCCGTGATCGTGACCCGCTCCGACATCGCGGGCGATCTGCCGCCGCATGCGGCGCAGGTGCTGGAAATCGATACCGATCCGCGCATCGCCGAAGCCCCGGCCGTCCCGGTGGACAGCGGCGTCCGGCCGGAGAACCTCGCCTATGTGATCTTCACCTCCGGCTCCACCGGACGCCCCAAGGGGGTGATGATCGAACATCGCAACGTCTCGAACTTCTTCGCCGGCATGGATGCGCGCATCGGCGACGCCGAGCCCGGGGTCTGGCTGGCGGTGACCAGCCTTTCGTTCGACATCTCGGTGCTCGAGCTGTTCTGGACGCTGGCGCGCGGCTTCAAGGTGGTGCTGACGGGCGACGAGGACCGCAAGCTGGTCTCGTCGGGGCGGCTGCGCATCACCGGCCGGCCGATCGACTTCAGCCTGTTCTACTGGGGCAACGACGACGGCGTGGGCTCGGGCAAGTACAGGCTGCTGCTGGAGGGCGCGAAGTTCGCCGACGCCAACGGCTTCGCCGCGGTCTGGACGCCGGAGCGCCACTTCCACGCCTTTGGCGGGCCCTATCCGAACCCCTCGGTCACCGGCGCCGCCGTCGCCGCCGTGACCCGGAACCTGAGCGTGCGCGCCGGCAGCTGCGTCGCGCCGCTGCACCACACCGCGCGCATCGCCGAAGAATGGGCGGTGATCGACAACCTGACCGACGGCCGCGCAGCGCTGGCCATCGCCTCGGGCTGGCAGCCCGACGACTTCGTGCTGCGCCCCGAGAACGCGCCGCCCGACAACAAGCCGGCGATGATGGCGGCGATCGATACGCTGCGCCGGTTGTGGCGCGGCGAGGCGGTCGAATTCCCGACCCGCGACGGCGCGCCGTTCGCGGTCGTCACCCAGCCGCGCCCGGTGTCGAAGGAGCTGCCGATCTGGGTCACCACCGCCGGCAACCCCGAGACCTGGCGCGAGGCCGGCGCCATCGGCGCCAACGTGCTGACGCATCTGCTCGGCCAGAGCGTCGAGGAGGTGGCGGACAAGATCGTGATCTACCACGGCGCGCTGCGGGCCGCCGGGTTCGACCCGGCCGACCACAAGGTGACGCTGATGCTGCACACCTTCGTCGGCGCCGACCGCGAGGCGGTGCGCGAGACCGCCCGCGAGCCGATGAAGGACTATCTGCGCAGCGCCGCCGCCCTGATCAAGCAATACGCCTGGGCCTTCCCGGCGTTCAAGAAGCCGACGGGCGTCAGCAATCCGATGCAGATCGACCTGCAGACGCTGAGCCCGGATGAGCTCGACGCCATCCTCGACTTCGCGTTCCAGCGGTATTTCGAGGAGTCCGGGCTGTTCGGCACGGTGGAGGAGTGCCTCGCCCGGGTCGAGGCGCTGCGCCGCATCGGGGTCGACGAGATCGCCTGCCTGATCGACTACGGCATCCCGACCGAGCAGGTGCTGGAGGCGCTGGTCCCGCTGGCCGAGGTGCTGAAGCGCGCCAACGCCCCGACCGAGGTGGCGCCCGACGATTTCTCGATCGCCGCCCAGATCCTGCGCCACGGCGTCACGCATCTGCAATGCACGCCGTCGATGGCGCGGATGCTGGTGCTGAACGACGACGCGCGGCACGCGCTCGGCGGGGTGCGCCGGCTGATGCTCGGCGGCGAGCCGCTGCCCGGAACGCTGGTCGCCGAATGCGGGCGGGTCACGCGCGCGCGCATCGACAACATGTACGGCCCGACCGAGACCACGATCTGGTCGTCCACCGCGCCCGCCGAGGCGGTCGAGGGCGTGGTCGGGATCGGCGCCCCGATCGCGAACACGCAGTTCTATGTGCTCGACGCGGCGCAGCAGCCCGCGCCGATCGGCGTCCCGGGCGAGCTGTGGATCGCGGGCGAGGGCGTGGCGCGCGGCTACCGGGGGCGCGCGGACCTGACCGCCGAGCGGTTCCGGCCCGATCCCTTCGCCCTTCCGGGACCCCTGACGCCGGCGCCGCGGATGTACCGCACCGGCGATCTGGTGCGCCGGCGCGAGGACGGCGGGCTCGATTTCCTCGGCCGCACCGATCACCAGGTCAAGATCCGCGGCCACCGGATCGAGCTCGGCGAGATCGAGGCCGCCCTCGAGCGCCTGCCCGAGGTGCGTCAGGCGGTCGTGCTGGCGCGCGAGGACACGCCGGGCGACGTCCGGCTGGTCGCCTATGTGACCGGAGCGGAGGCCCGCGCCGAGGCGTCGCTGCGCGACCGGCTCGCGGCGGCGCTGCCCGAGCACATGACGCCGGCGCGGATCGTGGCGATCGACGCCTTCCCGCTGACCCCCAACAAGAAGGTGGACCGCAAGGCGCTGCCCGCGCCCGCGCCGGCGGTCCGGCTCGAACCCGCGGGCGCGCCGACCGAGGCGCCGCCGGCGGAGGGGGTGGAGGCCATCGTCGCCGCGATCTGGTCGCGCGTTCTCGGCGTGGCGACGGTCCGGCCCTCGGACAACTTCTTCGCGCTCGGCGGCCATTCCCTGCTGGCGGTGCAGGCGCATCGCGAGATCGCGGCGGCGCTGGGGCCGGGCCGGGTGACGATCACCGACATCTTCCGCTTCCCGACGCTTGCGGCGCTTGCGGCGCATCTCGACGACCGCCCCGCGGCGGCGCAGGCGGCCGTCGTCGCGGATCCCGCCGGTCAGGCGGAGCGCGGCCAGGCCCGCATCGACGCGATGTCGCGGCGGCGCGCGCTGCGCGCGGGTCTGGCGAGCCGGTCGGGGTGACCTCGGCGGATCTGGCGCGGGCGGCGCGCGCGCTGCTCGGCGAGGCCGTCGCGGTGGCCGCCTGCGATCCGCGCGCGCCCGCGACCGGACTGCTGCCGGCCGAGGCGGCCGCGGCCGGCGGCATGGTCGAGCGCCGCCGCCGGGAATTCGCGGCCGGTCGCCGGGCGGCCCGCGCGGCGCTGTCCGCCATCGGCCGGGCGCCCGCGGCGATCCCGGTCGGCGCGGACCGCGCGCCGGGCTGGCCCGCCGGACTGGTCGGCAGCATCGCGCACAGCGCGACCCGCTGCCTCGCGGCGCTGGCCCGCCGTGAGGCGCTGACGGCGCTCGGGCTCGACCTGGAGCCCGACGACGACCTGCCGGCGCCGCTGTGGGACGCCATCCTGACGCCCGCCGAGCGGCGGCGGCTGGCGGGCGCCGGCGACCGGGCGGGGCGGCTAGCCACGCTGGCCTTCAGCGCCAAGGAGGCCGTCTACAAATGCCAGCATCCGCTGACCGGCGCGCTGCTGGCCTTCCGGGACGTGGAGATCGACCTCGACCCCGCGCGGGGCGCCTTCGGTTGCAGGTTCGCCGCGCCGATGCCGGCGGTCGGCCGCATCGAGGGCCGGTTCGCCTTCGTGGCCGGACATGTGCTGACGACGGCGACGATCCGCGGGACCGGCTCCGGGGCGATGCGGGACCGGCCCCGCGCGCGCGCCGCCGCCTCGGGCGCAGCGCCCTTCACGAACAATTATCTCATTTGAGCGCAGGTGGCGCTCAGGGCGGCGCGGGCGGGGCCGGCGCCGCGGGACCGGGTCCGGGCTTGGGAGAGGGCGGGATGGACCAGAGCATCACGGTTGCCGAGATCCTCGGCGCGCTGCGGCGGCGCCTGCCGCTGCTGATCCTGATCGCCGCGGTCGGTCTCGGCGTGTCGATCCGCTACGCGATGCAGCTGCCGTCGATCTATCGCGCCTCGACGCGCGTGCTGGTCGAGCGCCAGCAGATTCCGGACGAGCTGGCGCGCTCGACGGTCAATCTGACCACCTCGCAGCGGCTCCAGCTGGTCGAGGAGCGGCTGATGGCGCGCGCCACCCTGATCGCGGTGATCGAGCGGCTGGACCTGTTCGGCGACACGCCGCTGCCGCTGGACCGCAAGGTCGAGATGGTCCGGGAGGCCACCCGGATCGAGAGCATCTCGGGCGTCAACCCCGGCCAGACCTGGGGCGCCGAGGCGGGGATCTTCGCCTTCACCATCACCGTCGAGCTGGACGATGCGCGCATGGCCGCCGAACTGGCCAACGAGTTCGCCGCCGGCGCGGTGGCGCAGAACGCGCTGGTGCGGACCGAGCGGGCGCGCGACACGCTGCAGTATTTCGAGCGCGAGGTCGAACGCTTGGTCGGCCGGATCGTGGCGCTCGAGACCGAGATCGCCACGTTCAAGACCGGCCACGAAGCGGCGCTGCCCGACAGCCTCGAGTACCGCCGCCAGGAGCTGGCGCAGCTGCAGCTGAACGAGTTCGAGCTGGTGCGCCGGATCACCGACCTGCAGAACGAACAGAGCGTGCTGGCGGTGGAGGCGGCGAGCGGGACGGGCGCGGCCGCGCCCCAGGCGACCGCGGCCGAGACCGAGTTGCGCCAGCTCGAATCGCAGCTCGCGCAGCGCCGCCGGGTGCTGGGCGCGAGCCATCCGGAGATCCGGCAACTGGAGGGCCGCGTCGATGCGCTGAAGGACCTGGTCGCTGCGACCGGCGCCGATGGCGCCGGGCAGGGCGACGCGCCGATCAGCCAGCAGGACGCGCTGCGGCGGCGCATCGCCCAGATTTCGACGCAGGTCGCGTTTCTCGAAGACCAGCGGGTCGAGCTGGCGGCGCGACGGGTCGCGCTCGACGCCTCGATCCTCGGCACCCCCGAGGTCGAGGCCAAGCTCGCGGCCTACACCCGCAACCTCGTCGAGTTGCAGGAGCAGCATTCGGTGGCGGCCCACCGGCTGGCCGAGGCGCAGACCGGCGAACAGCTCGAAGCCAATGCGCAGGCCGAGCGCTTCCAGGTCGTGGAGACGGCGCCGATCCCCACCGAGGCGGTTGGACCGGACCGCAAGAAGCTCGTCATCGTCGGCGGCGGCCTGAGCCTGATGGTCGGCATCGGCCTCGCGGCGCTGCTGGAAGTGCTGCGGCCGGTCCTGCGCTCCAGCGTCCAGATGGAGCGCCAGCTCGGCATCCGGCCGGTGGTCAGCATTCCCCATGTCACGACTAAATGGGACCGCCGCAGGCGGCGCTGGCGCTGGGTCGGGGCCTGCCTCCTGCTGACCGGGCTGGTCGCGGCCGCGCCGCCGATCGTCGCGCGCTTCGCGCCGCCGGCGGCGGTCGAGGGCGCTTCGGCCGGCCTGCAGCGGGCGCTGTCGCGGCTCGGCCCCTGACGTCGGTCTGCGGGCTTGACCCTGGTTTCGACAATGTGAACAAGGTCAGAATTATCGTTTTATATCAGTTATTTGATGAGAGTCGCACGCGTGCGACGGCGTGCGCCTTCCGGTCGCGTCAGAGGATCATCGCCCGGATCGCGAGGCCGACCAGGGTCAGCGCGAGCACGCCGGCGACGTAAAGCGCCACGAACCACAGGACCTTCCGCAGGCCCGCGGGCATCAGTGATAGCCGTGCCCGGGGTCGATCTTGCCGCGGAACACCCAGTAGGCGTAGGCGGTGTAGCCGAGGATCAGCGGCACCAGCACCAGCGCGCCGACGAGCAGGAACCACAGGCTCTCGTCGGGGGCGGCGACATCCCAGATCGTCAGGCTCGGCGGCACCATATAGGGATAGAAGCTGATCCCGAGGCCGACGAAGCAGAGCGCGAACATTCCGAGCGTGGCGAGGAACGGCCAGGCGTCCCGGCCGTCGCGGAGGCCGCGCAGGAAGGCGAGCGCGGCGAGCACCAGCAGCGCCGGCACCCAGATCGTGAACAGCACGTTGGGGAATCCGAACCAGCGCTCAAGGTAGCGCGGGTTGAGCAGCGGCGTCCACAGGCTGACCGCGCCGATCAGCCCGAGCGTGGCCGGGCCGAGGACGCGGGCCAGCGCCATGCCGCGATCGCGGACGTAGCCCTCGGTCTTGAGCACGAGCCAGGTGGCGCCGAGCAGGGCGTAGCCGGCGACGAGCGCGACGCCGGTCAGCAGCGAGAACGGCGTCAGCCAGTCCCAGCGGCCGCCGGCATAGGCCCGGTCGGCGACCTCGATGCCCTGGACCAGCGCGCCGAGCGCCACGCCCTGGGCGAAGGCGGCGGCGAGGCTGCCGAGAAAGAACGAGATGTCCCACAGGAACTTGCCGCGCCGGGTGCGCCAGCGGAACTCGAAGGCGACGCCGCGGAACACCAGCGCCAGCAGCATGGCGATGATCGGGACGTAGAGCGCGGGCATCACCACGGCGTAGGCGAGCGGGAAGACCGCGAACAGGCCGCCGCCGCCGAGCACCAGCCAGGTCTCGTTGCCGTCCCAGACCGGGGCGACGGTGTTCATCGCGAGGTCCTTGTGTTCCTCGCCGCGGATCAGCGGGAACAGGATGCCCACCCCGAGGTCGAAGCCGTCGAGGATGACGTAGGCGAGGATCGCGAAGGCGATCAGCCCGGCCCAGATGAACGCGAGATCGAAGGGCATCGTGTCCTCACCTGGCCGGGATGGCGTCGGGATCGGTCTGGACCGCCGGCGTGACGCCCGCGGCGCGGATCGGGCCGTCGAGGCGGCCTTCGTCGGGCGCGCCGCCTTCGGGCGGCTTTTTCATCAGCCGCAGGATGTAGAAGGTCCCGATGCCGAACACGACGAAATAGACCACGATGAAGGCTATGAGCGAGGCCGCCACCGCCGGCGCCTCGATCGGCGAGGCGCTGTCGGCGGTGGTCAGCAGGCCGTAGACGGTGAAGGGCTGGCGGCCGACCTCGGTGGTGATCCAGCCGCAGAGCACCGCGACGAAACCGGCCGGACCCATCGCGAGGGCGGCGCGGAGCAGCCCGCGCTGGTCGTAGAGCCGGCCCCTCCAGCGCGCCCAGGCGGCCCAGAGGCCCAGGGCCAGCATCGCGAAGCCGAGCGCCACCATGATGCGGAAGGTCCAGAAGATCAGCGCCGCCTTGGGGCGGGCGTCGGCGGGGAAGGCCTTGAGGCCCTTGACCTCGCCGTCGAGGGAATGGGTGAGGATCAGCGAGCCGAGATAGGGGATCTCGACCTTGTAGCGGGTGACCTCGGCGTCGTCATCGGGGATGCCGAACAGGATCAGCGGCGCCGGGGCGTGGGTGTCGTAATGGCCCTCCATCGCCGCGATCTTGGCGGGCTGGTGCTCGAGGGTGTTGATGCCGTGCATGTCGCCGGCGACGATCTGGAGGGGCGCGACGACCACGATCATGCCCATCGCCATCGCGAACATCTTGCGGGCGGCCGGGTGAGCGCCGTCCTGCATCAGGTGCCAGGCGGCGGTGGCGCCGACGACGAGCGCGGTGGTGAGGTAGGCCGCGAGCACCATGTGCACGAGGCGGTAGGGGAAGGAGGGGTTGAACACGATCGCCCACCAGTCGACCGGGACGAACTGGCCGGCGGCGTTGATGGCGAAGCCTTGGGGGGTCTGCATCCAGGAATTCACGGACAGGATCCAGAAGGCCGAGCCGAGGGTGCCGATGGCGACCATCAGCGTGGCGAGGAAGTGGAGCCGCTCGCCGACCTTCTCGCGGCCGAACAGCATGACGCCGAGAAAGCCCGCCTCGAGGAAGAAGGCCGACAGCACCTCGTAGCCCATCAGCGGGCCGACGACCGGGCCGGCGCGGTCGGAGAACACCGACCAGTTGGTGCCGAACTGGTAGGACATTACTATGCCGGAGACCACGCCCATGCCGAAGGCGACGGCGAAGATGATCTTCCAGTAGTTGAACAGGGTCAGGTAGACCGGGTTCCGGGTCCAGAGATGCAGGCCGTTCAGCACGGCGAGGAAGCTCGCGAGGCCGATCGAGAAGGCCGGGAAGATGATGTGGAACGACACGGTGAAGGCGAATTGGAACCGCGCAAGTTCGAGAGCGTCGAAGCCGAGCATCGGACCGCCTTCTTTTGTGCCTGATCGTCACTCCAGCATATGTCGCCCGATCGGCGGCGATCAAGGCGAGCGGGACCCGATCGGCCGGTTCGGCCCGCATCTTCCGGGCACAGGTGGGCACGCGTGCCCAACGCGCCAAGTACATGAAATAAAAGGGAAAAGCCCGCGCCGTCAAGCAAATCGTAACGTCTGCGGGCGCGGCCCCACGTCGCGTTCGCGTAAGGTGCGGAACGCTGCGCGGGCCCCGGGTCGGGGCCCGCGCAGTTGGGATCAGTTCGAGGGGCCGCCCTCGTCCGCGGCGCCGCCGATGTCGTCGAACAGTTCGGCGATGTCGAACTCGGCCTCGGCGTCGGCCTCGGCCTGGAGCTGCTGGATGGTCTTGCCCGAGGCCTGCATCGTGGCCTCCTCCTGGCTGCGCGCGACGTTGACCGCGATGGTGGCCGCGACCTCCGGGTGGAGCGCGACGGTCAGCTTGTGCAGGCCGAGGTACTTGATCGGGGCGTTCAGCTCGACCTGCTTGCGGTCGAGGGTGAAGCCCGCGGCGGCGGCGGCGTCGGCCGCGTCGCGGGTGGTCACCGAGCCGTAGAGCGCGCCGCCGTCGGAGGCGGAGCGGATCACCACGAAGGTCTGGCCGTCGAGCTTGGCGGCGACGGCCTCGGCCTCTTTCCTGAGGTCGAGGTTGCGGGCCTCGAGCTGGGCGCGCTCGGTCTCGAAGCGCGCCATGTTGGCCGGGGTCGCGCGCAACGCCTTGCCCTGGGGCAAGAGGAAGTTGCGGGCGTAACCCTGCTTGACGGTCACGACCTGGCCCATCTGGCCCAGGCGCGCGACGCGTTCGAGAAGGACGACTTCCATGTCGGTCTCCTTATTTCACGGCGTAGGGCAGCAGCGCCACGAAGCGGGCGCGCTTGATCGCCGTGGCGAGCTCGCGCTGCTTCTTGGACGAGACGGCGGTGATGCGCGAGGGCACGATCTTGCCGCGCTCGGAGATGTAGCGCTGGAGCAGCTTCACGTCCTTGTAGTCGATCTTCGGCGCATTGTCGCCCGAGAACGGGCAGGACTTGCGGCGGCGGAAAAACGGTCGGTTCGCCATTGGTCTCTCCCTTTCCCGATCAGGCTTCGTCGCGGCGCGGACGCCGCGGGCCGCGATCCCGGTCGCCCCGGTCGCCGCGCTCGTCGCGCTGGTTCTTGGACTGGACCACCGCGGAGGGGCCTTCCTCATGGGCGTCGACCTTGACGGTCAGCACCCGCATCACGTCCTCGTGGAGCCGCATCAGCCGCTCCATCTCCTGCACCGCGGCCGAGGGCGCGTCGGAGCGGACATAGGCGTAGTGGCCCTTGCGGTTCTTGTTGATCTTGTAGGCCATGGTCTTGAGGCCCCAGTATTCCGTGCCGACCACGGACCCGCCGTTGTCGGCGAGGACCTGGCCGAAATGCTCGATGAGCCCCTCGGCCTGCGCGTTGGACAGATCCTGACGCGCGATGAAGACATGCTCGTAAAGAGCCATGCAGCACCCGTTCGTTTCGGCGCGCTTCAAAACGGGGACCTGCACCCTCCGGTCCCGTACGAGAGGCGACGCGTGAAAATCCTTGGAGGGATGGGGCCGTATACAGGGTGGGGCGGAGAATGCAAGGGTCTCGGGCCTGGCGATCGCGGGAGTCGGGCGCCGCGGGGCCGGAGCGCCCGCTGCGCGCCGCGCCCGGGCCGGCGCCTCCGCCCGTTTCGGGCGGACCCATGCGCCGCGTCGAGGTCGCGCGGGTTGCGCCGGTTCGCCCGCGGCGCGCTGCGGCGGGGGCGCTTGTGGCGCCGACGCCGGGTTTCGAGGCGAAGCGCGGGTGGGGGGTTAGAACAAGGAGCGGCCTGTGGGCCGCGAGTCTTTTTCTCCCCGGCTGTTGCCGGGGCCCCTCGTCCTGCCCGATAGGGTTTCAAACCTGAATGAAATCCGGGAGAGGCTCGGGGGTGGTTCCGGCCAACGCAAGGAGGGCGCTGCGGCGGGGGAAGATCGGCTGCGTGTCAGGCCGGGCGCGGCGGCTTGGCGGGAGCGGCGTTCCGCGCTAGGCAGGCGCATGGAGATCTTCGCGGCATTGCGGCGCGCGCCGCTGGCGGCGCTGCTGGGAGTGGTCCTCGCGCTGGCGGCGGTCGGCGGCGGGCATCGGATGGCGCCGCCGGCGTCCGATCCGGCGCTGGCCGCCTTCCTCGCCGCCGGCGGGACGGTCGCGGATCTGTGCCTCGACGGGGGCGGGCACGGCCTTGGCGACGGTCCCGGAGACGCGGCGCGGCATTGCGACGCCTGCCAACCGACGCTGGCCGGGCCGCTGCCGGCGCCGGCCCGGACGCTGACCCGCGCCGCGGCGCGGCCGGCGCGGTCGGTTCAACCGGGGCGCGCGCCGGCGCGGGCGCGGGCGCGGCGGCGGGCCTGGGCGCCGCGGGCGCCCCCGGCGGGCTAGCGCAGGGTTCCGATCGACTGTTCAGGTCCAGCCGGGCCGGGCGCGGCTGCGCCGGCCGGCGCAGCGAAAGCAAGCATCATGACGTTACGACTTCTTCCGGCGGCGCTGGCCGCAGCACTCCTTCTGGCCGGCGGCGCGGGCGCGCACGAGTTCACGCTCGGCGCGCTGACCATCGGGCATCCCTACGCGGTCGAGACCGCGCCGACCGCGAAGGCCGGCGCCGGCTATCTGAGCGTGAGCAACGCCGGACCCGACGCCGACCGGCTGGTGGCGGTGGAGGCGGACTTTCCCCAGACGATGCTGCATGTCACCGAGACCGACGCGGCGGGCGTGTCGCGGATGGGCTCTGTCGAGGGGGTCGAGATCCCGGCTGGTGGGGCGGTCGCGCTGGAGCCGCGGGGCGGGCATGTGATGTTCATCGGGCTGGCGGCGCCGCTGAAGGCCGGCGACGAGATCCCCGCGACGCTGGTGTTCGAGAAGGCGGGGCGGGTCGAGGTGGTGTTCAAGGTCGAGCCGCGCGCAAGCGGCGCCGAGGATCACGGCGGGCACTGAGCGGCGGCTTCGGGCCGGGGGCGGGTCCGGCGGGCCCGCCCCCGGGCTGGACGGCGGCGGCCGGCGCCGGTAGGAACGGACGCAAGCAACAAAATGGCGGGGGACGCATGTCGCGGGCATTTCTGTTTCCGGGTCAGGGCGCGCAGGTGATCGGCATGGGCCGGGACCTGGCCGCGGCCTATCCCGCCGCCGCGGCGGTGTTCGCCGAGGTCGACGACGCTCTGGGCGCGCCGTTGTCGGCGCTGATCTGGGAGGGCGACATCGCCGATCTCACCCTGACCGAGAACGCGCAGCCGGCGCTGATGGCGACCTCGATCGCGGCGCTGCGGGCGCTGGAGACCGAGGGGCTCGGGATCGGCGCGGCGGCCTTCGTGGCGGGGCATTCGCTGGGCGAGTATTCGGCGCTGTGCGCGGCGGGGGCGCTGGATCTCGGCGACGCCGCGCGGCTGCTGCGGCTGCGCGGGCGGGCGATGCAGGCGGCGGCGCCGGTCGGCCAGGGCGCGATGGCGGCGATCCTCGGGCTCGACATCGCCGCGGTCGAGGCGGTGGCCGCGGAGGCGGCGCAGGGCGCGGTCTGCGAGGCCGCCAACGACAACGATCCGGCGCAGGTGGTGGTCTCGGGCGACCGGGCCGCGGTGGAGCGGGCGGTGGAGATCGCGAAGGCGAAGGGCGCCAAGCGCGCGATCCTGCTGCCGGTCAGCGCGCCGTTCCACTGCGCGCTGATGGCGCCGGCGGCCGAGGCGATGGCGGCGGCGCTGGCGGAGGTGGCGATCGCGGCGCCGGTCGTCCCGGTGGTGGCGAACGTGCGGGCGGCGGGGGTGCGGGACCCCGAGGAGATCCGCCGCCTGCTGGTCGAGCAGGTGACGGCGCGGGTGCGCTGGCGCGAGAGCGTGCTGTGGATGGCCGGCCAGGGCGTGACCGAGACGGTGGAGATCGGCGCCGGCAAGGCGCTGTCGGGCATGGTCCGGCGGATCGCGAAGGATATCGAGACGCAGGCGGTCAGCGGGCCCGACGACGTGCGCGCGCTGGCCGGGAGGGGGTGAGCATGTTCGATCTGGGCGGCAGGACGGCGCTGGTGACCGGCGCTTCGGGCGGGATCGGCGGCGCGGTGGCGCGGGCGCTGCACGCGCAGGGCGCGACGGTGGCGCTGTCGGGCACGCGGCTCGCGCCGCTGGAGGCGCTGGCGGCCGAGCTGGGCGAGCGGGCGCATGTGCTGCCCTGCGATCTGTCGGACGCGGCGGCGGTCGAGGCGCTGCCGAAGGCGGCGGCGGCGGCGATGGGGTCGGTGGACGTGCTGGTCAACAACGCCGGCATCACCCGCGACCAGCTGTTCATGCGGATGTCCGACGACGACTGGGCCGCGGTGATCGCGGTGAACCTGACCGGGGTGATGCGGCTGAGCCGCGGCGTGCTGCGCGGGATGATGAAGGCGCGCTGGGGGCGGATCGTCAACATCAGCTCGGTCGTCGGCGTGACCGGCAACCCCGGGCAGGCGAACTACGCCGCGGCCAAGGCGGGGGTGATCGGCATGTCCAAGAGCCTCGCGGCCGAGGTGGCGAGCCGGGGGATCACGGTGAACTGCGTGGCCCCGGGGTTCATCACGACGGCGATGACCGACGCGCTGAACGACGAGCAGAAAGCGAAGCTGCTCGGCGTCATTCCGGCCGGCCGGATGGGGACCTCCGCCGAGATCGCGGCGGCGGTGGTCTATCTCGCCTCGGCCGAGGCCGCCTATGTGACCGGGCAGACGCTGCACGTCAACGGCGGCATGGCGATGATCTGATCGCACGGATCGGCGCGCGCGGCCATGGGTCAAGACGTTGATCTTGTTGTGGAAACTCAGGGACGTGCGGAGAGATTGCGCAGCGCCGCGCGTCGGGGGCGCGGGGCGCGAGCGGGCTTGCATTAGCGTTTGCCATGCGCTTTCGTTATGCTATAGGCGCGGCCAGTTGTCCGGGGCATCAGCCTCGGCGCGGCGACCGGGTCTGGGCGGAAGGACGCTGAGGCCCGCGGACGGGCGACACGGATCAACAACGACGGGCGCCCGAACGAGCCCGGCACCAACGAGGAAGAAGAGATGAGCGATATCCCGGAACGCGTCAAAAAGATCGTCGTGGAGCATCTGAGCGTCGACGAGGCCAAGGTGACGGACACCGCGTCCTTCATCGACGACCTCGGCGCCGACAGCCTCGACACGGTCGAGCTGGTGATGGCGTTCGAGGAGGAGTTCGGGATCGAGATCCCCGACGACGCGGCCGAGACGATCCAGACCTACGGCGACGCCGTGAAGTTCATCCAGGCGAATTCCTGATCAACGGCGCGCTTGCGCTCTGCGGCGGCGTCCGGGCGACCGGGCGCCGCTTTCGTTTGGGGGCCGCCGCACCCTCCGGCCCGAGAGGCGGCGCCCGGCCGGTCCCGCGCCGTCGGGCGAAACGGAAGTGGGCGGCGTCCCCCGCCGCCGGCGGCGTCCCGTCGGGCACGGCGCGCTTGTAGGGTCAGGACCGGTTCGCTAAGGATCGGGCGCAACGACAACAACCGGGTGGAGAATTCAGTTGCGGCGGGTCGTCATCACCGGAATGGGCATGGTTTCCCCGCTCGCCTGCGGGGTGGAGGAGAGCTGGAGCCGGCTGGTCGGCGGGCAGTCGGGCGCGGGGCCGATCACGCGCTTCGACGCGAGCGGGCTGGCGACCCATATCGCCTGCGAGGTGCCGGTCGGGGACGGCTCGGACGGCACCTTCAACGCCGACGACTGGGTGACGTCGAAGGAAATCCGCAAGATCGATCCGTTCATCCTCTACGCGCTGGCGGCCGCCGAGCAGGCGGTGACCGACGCCGGCTGGAAGCCCGAGGACGAGGAGGACCGGCTGCGCACCGGCGTGCTGATCGGCTCGGGCATCGGCGGGCTGCAGACCATCGCCGAGACGGCGCTGATCCTGCGCGACAAGGGGCCGCGGCGGGTGTCGCCGTTCTTCATCCCGGCTTCGCTGATCAACCTGTGCTCGGGGCAGGTGTCGATCCGCTACGGCTTCAAGGGCCCGAACCATTCGGTGGTGACCGCCTGCTCGACCGGGGCGCACGCCATCGGCGACGCGGCGCGGATCATCCAGTGGGGCGACGCCGAGGTGATGATCGCCGGCGGGGCCGAGGCGCCGATCTGTGAGCTCGGCGTCGCCGGGTTCAACGCCTGCAAGGCGCTGTCGACCGCGTTCAACGACGAGCCCGAGCGGGCGAGCCGGCCCTGGGACCGCGACCGCGACGGCTTCGTGATCGGCGAAGGCGCCGGCATCGTGGTGCTGGAGGAGCTGGAGCACGCGCGGGCGCGGGGCGCCACGATCTATGCCGAGGTCGCGGGCTACGGCATGTCGGGCGACGCCTATCACATCACCTCGCCGGCCCCGGACGGCGACGGCGGGTTCCGGGCGATGGCCGCCGCGCTGAAGCGGGCGGGGCTGACGCCGGCGGACGTCGACTATGTGAATGCGCATGGCACCTCGACGCCGCTCGGCGACGAGATCGAGCTCGGGGCGGTGGTGCGGCTGATGGGCGATCACGCCGGGCAGGTGACGATGTCCTCGACCAAGTCGGCGACCGGGCATCTCTTGGGCGCGGCGGGCGCGGTGGAGGCGATCTTCTCGGCGCTGGCGATCCGCGACCAGGTGGCGCCGCCGACGCTGAACCTCGAGAACCCGTCGCTGGAGACGGCGATCGACCTCGCGCCCGGGGCGGCGCGGCCGCGGCGGATCAAGGTCGCGCTGTCGAACTCGTTCGGCTTCGGCGGCACCAACGCCTCGCTGATCCTGCGCGCGGTGGACTGAGCCCGGCCATGATGCGCCATGTCGCCGCGAATGTGCTGACGCTGCTGATCCTCGGGCTGGTGCTGGTGTTCGGGCTGATCGTCTGGGGGCAGTCGCAGTTCCGCGCCGAGGGGCCGCTCACGGCGCCGCTGCGGTTCCAGGTCGAGCGCGGCGAGGGCCTGGGCAGCGTCGCGGACAAGCTGGCGGCGGCGGGGGCGATCGGCAACGCCTCGGTGTTCCGGATCGGGGCGCGCTATGCGCGGCTGGAGGACGGGCTGCGGTTCGGCGAGTACGAGTTCCCGCCGGGCGCCTCGATGGAGGCGATCCTGCGCCAGCTCAACGAGGGCGGCAACGTCGCGCGGCGGGTGATCGTGCCGGAGGGCTGGACCAGCTGGCAGGTGGTCGAGGCGCTGAAGGCGCGCGAGGATCTCGAGGGCGAGATCGCCGAGCCGCCGCCGGAGGGCAGCCTCGCGCCGGCGGGCTACGACTACCAGAACGGCGAGAGCCGCGAGGCGCTGCTGGCGCGGATGCGGGCGCTGCAGGAGGAGATCGTCGCCGAGGCCTGGGCGGGGCGGGACCCGGAGCTGCCGGTGGCCTCGCCGGAGGAGCTGCTGATCCTCGCCTCGCTGATCGAGAAGGAGACCGGGGTGGCGGCGGAGCGGCCGCGGATCGCGGGGGTGTTCGCGAACCGGCTGAAGCGGGGGATGCGGCTGCAGACGGATCCGACGGTGATCTACGGCATCACCCGGGGCCGGGAGTCCCTCGGGCGCGGGCTGCGGCGGAGCGAGCTGGTCGAGGCGACGCCGTTCAACACCTATGTGATCGGGGGGCTGCCGCCGACGCCGATCGCCAATCCCGGCCGGGAGGCGATCTTCGCGGCGGCCAACCCCGAGCCGACGGGGGACCTCTACTTCGTCGCGGACGGGACCGGGGGGCACGCCTTCGCGAGCACGCTGGAGGAGCACAACGCCAACGTGGTGCGCTGGCGGCGGCTGGAGGCGCAGCGGGCGCGGGAGGCTGAGGAGGCTGCGGGGGAGCAGCCAGTAGAATAGCACTTCCTTTGGAGGTGTATCAAGTTGATACACTACATATCATGCTGATTTTTTTTGATAAATCTGAGCGGCGCAATTTCGGGGCGACAAATCAGCAAGAGCGACTTTTGGTTGGGATCCGAAAAATCCTGCGGTACGGATCTCATCACTGGCGAGCAATCGTAGGATGGCAATGTCGACAAAGTCCCGAGAACACCATTGGTGGCCGGTCGTTTTGCAGAAATACTGGACAGATAAGCATGAGTATCTGTCGTGGATTGAAGCCGATGGGAAAATATTCAAGAAGAAGGCAAAAAATAGAAAGATTGCCTATAAATCTCATGGACATACAATTTTCCTAGGAAGTGATTGGGAGTCAAATTTTGAACCAGACTTCTCGGCCGCAGATGACCGTGTCCCGATGGTGATTGAGGATATACTCAAATTGAGGCCGCTTGGTAAAACGCCGGCAGAGTTCTTATGCCTTATTAGATTAATATTTAAGTCGGATCGCCACTTGCGCGACATGTGCAAATTCTATCAATTAAACGAAAAAATACATCGATCCCTCCTCATGATTCTATATTCTATTATCATTAGAAGTCCAGGAAGTAGATTTAGATACGAGAACTACCCAACCGAATTTGGCATGCCCCCCGACGAAGATACGGGCAAGGGCAACATGTTTCAAAATTATAGAATTGCAAAAAATCTATGTGAGAAAGGCCTCACTACAAATCAGTACTTTATTCTAATACATTCATCAATTAAGAAATTTATATTCGGAGATGGCTGCCTTGATTGGGCATCTGGGGAGCTAATTGCTAATAGGATTAAAGGAAGGATGCTTGTCCCGCTTACGCCTCATCTCTGTGTCTATTTTTGTACACCAAGATATATGTTAAGATCGCCAAACTGTGCGTCGCTTCATGCGCCGCCATGGATGGTTGATTGGATTAATGATATCATGCAGATATATTCAAGGGACAAACTATTCTTTCTTGGGAAACCTCCAGTGCTAAATTATTCTTTTAGTAGGCGTCAATATTTGGAGCATGAGGGGAGATCAGACGGGTTGATTGACATGTTGGATGAAATTGCAGGGAACAATCGAACATCGCTGTTTGGATTTCGACTTTAAAAAGCCAAAGTCTCCGTAAAGGAGATTTATCTTCCTCGCTTTTTTCGCCGATATGAACGGGCCGCCGTTACAAGAATGGCTTGATCTTAGCCCGGTGAATACATTCGCTCGATGTCGTCCAGGACCACGTCGATCATTGGCCCGGTCGCCTCGCGACCGGTGAAGTGCAGGCTCCAGCCGTCGCGGGTGCGTTCGCGGCGGATGGTGAGGCCGTAGCGCGGGCGAAGGATGCGGCGGGGACGGTCCGGGTGCGGGGAGGTCTCGGGCTTGGTCTCGTTGGCGTCGGCTTCGGCGAGGATGGGCAGGAGCAGGTCCCACTGGTGCTCGGGGTCGGTGAGCGAGGATTCTTCGAGGGCGGTGCGCATCAGGTCGCCGAAGCCGGAGGAGAGGGCGCGGGCGATGCGGAACGCCTGTTGCGCCGAGAGCTTTTCGGGGGCGGTTAGCTGGCCGTCCATTTCTTCGGCGAAATAGGCGAGCTGGCGCAGGCGGGAGCGTTTCAGGCGGGTGGCGCTGGGATAGAGCCCGTCCACCGCTTCCTCGATCGAGGCGAAGGCGCCCTGGTTGCG